>JAUNPP010000140.1 GCA_030536685.1 Lachnospiraceae bacterium | reverse complement strand
AACCTGAAATAGCTGAAAAACCTGAAAACAGCTCTGAAAATCCAAAAGGTAAATAAAAGTAAATAAAGGTGAAAAATGTGATAAAGTGTGTAATTTTTGATATAGATAATACGTTATATAGTTATACAAAAGCGAATGAAGCTGCGATGGAGGCCCTTTATGCTTATGTAAAAAAGAATCTGGGAATCAACCGGGAAAGATATGACCGGCTGACATTAGAGGTTAGAAACCAGATTGAGGCCCGTCTGAACAATGCAGCAATCCACAACCGCTTTATCCGTTTTCAGAATATACTTGAGACAGCAGAGGATTTGCCTGCTTCTCAAAAAAATTGTTATGCTGCTTATCCTCACGCAATGAATATGTATCATTGCTATTGGGATACATTTCTTGGCAATATGGAATGCGCTCCATATTGCCGGGAGCTTCTGGGGGAACTGCGAAAGAGAAATATCAGAATCGGAATCGGTACCGATATGACCGCTCTCATACAGTATCGAAAGCTGGAAACCTTAAAAATTCTCCCTCTTATAGATTTTATGGTAACAAGCGAAGAAGCCGGAGCAGAAAAACCGGATCCGGAGTTTTTCCGGCTTTGTATTCATAAAGCCGGATGCAGACCACATGAATGTCTCTTTATCGGAGACCATCCTGAGAAGGATGTGAAAGGTGCATGGAAAGCCGGAATGAATGTGCTGCGGTATGATTCTGCTCAGGCAGTTCCCCTGAAAAAAACAGAAGGAGTATCGCTGGAAACCTCAGAGGGTATATTGTTTGAAACCTCAGAGGGTATATTTCCGGAAAATCGCATATCAGATTATAAAGAGCTCCTTTACAGACTGGATGATTATCTGGCTGACAGATAATCATCCAGCCTGACAGAGTCAATCCGGCTGACAGACTTTGCAGCCGGATTGATCTTTATCCAATCGACAAACTTTACAGCCGGATTGATTTTTACATATCTGCTCGATACCGCCGTATGGAAATGATAAGCGATATCACTGTGCAGATAACCAGCGTTATTGCAATATAGGGAAGAACGGCAACGATGGTGTTTTTCCTGAGAATGCTCTGATATAGCATCGGAACGTAAGGCGCCACAAAGATTCCAAGGTAAACAGCTGCGTTGACGATTGCGATTGCAAACGATGACTTGGAGGGCGGAACGATGATGGACGCATACATCAGGTAATAGGAATAGCTGAGTCCGTACATTGCTCCGAGCAGAGTGCAGAGCGCGCCTGCCATCCATATATTTTTCGAACAGGCAAGTCCGAAAAAGCCAAGTGCCAGCAAAAGCGAGTAAATAACCGGAATAAAGAGCTTCAGCCGCTCATAAAGCCATCCGAAAAGAAGGCATGCGATCAAAGAGCCTACGGTTCCGAGCGAGGTCATAATACCGGCCTCGGATGCGCCTCCGATTTTCAATTCGCCTGCAATCGGCGCGATCTGAGTTAAAACAATCGCATACATGGCATTGATAACAAATGCTGCAGCAGCCAGAGGCAGAATCCGGTGGTATGGCATTGCCTCCTTTGAATCAGACAGAGAAGCCTCGTTTTTTTCAGGGGCAGTGTCGGGTACAAAGAAAAAAATAGCTGCGGTAATGGGAATCATGATAAGGAATACCAGAAATACGTAATGCCAGTTCAGTACGGCGAGATATCCGGCAATAAAAGAGAACACGGCGCCTAATGCTGACATGATTCCGTTGTAATATCCCAGTATGGAGCTTCTTGCAGACTCATCTGTAAAGAGCTCTGCAATCAGGCCGACCATCGCGGTGCTGACAATTCCCATCGTTAACCCCATAATACCACGTGTAACAGCCAGTATGACAGGCTGATCCAGAAATACACATGCAAGAGCAGTGAGAATAAAAATAACATATCCGTATACAATCAGCTGTTTTTTCCCGATATAACGTACAAGAAAACCGCATAAAATAGATGCAAATATCAGGATCAGAGAAGGTCCGGTGAGGATAAAGTTCAGAACTCCCAGACTGGCATCGGGATATGCCTGATATATTTTTTCTGCTGCCGGGTAAATTGCCACATCCGCAAGGGCAATACCGCCGGAGAGCAGAATGGAAAGCTTCAAAGCTTTTTCATGTTTTGATCGATTCATTTTCCACCTCTGAAAGAGCCTGTCTTTCATTTAAATGATTTTGTCAGATTGCAGCAAAGGTTTCTGTCAGATTGCAGCAAAGGTTTCTGTCAGGCCGAAGCTGCTGAGAATCTCCTGAAATGCGGCATCAAGCCGCGTCCGTGCTTCGCCTTCCAGCTCAGAGCTTTTGCAGGTCTGAATCGATTCACGAGCGCGTTCCAGAATATCCTTCTGATTTTCATTCTGAGGGGTATAGGTGGTGCGGTCCACGATATCATTCATAAGGCAGTGCTCGTCGCGATACCATTCTGCGGTGTGTTCCTGCTCAAGAAAACTTTCATCTGCTCCCCACTGAACCTGTTCGATTTCGGAGTATGCAAGCGTTTCTTCATCCACCTGGATTCCTCTGGCAAGACGCAGACAGGTAGTGAAAAGTTGTCCGTCCATGGCGATTTTTTCACTGTTTACAGTGAGGTAGCTTTCCAGTGTGCCTCCGCCATAGACAACATCAATGCCTGCAAGCGCGCTGACAATCGCATCCATTGCGGTCTCGAAGCCAGCCTGATAATCGGGCTTTTTGGAGTCTGTCTGCGCCAGAAAAGCCAGAGAAGGCAGACCGTAATAGTGCGCCATGCATGAATAGCCGGCAGTGGACAGACAGGCTTCCACGCAGGAGGAAGTGCAGTTGGTTGTACGCATATCCATGGCGCTGGCAATACCGCCGTAAATGGTGGGATAGCCGGGCTGCATCAGCTGTATAAAACTGAGGAAAGAGAGGGTCTCGATCGTGTGTGTCAGGATAGAGCCTGCAATTGTAATCGGGCAGGAAATACCCATGACAGGTGAGGAGCTGATGAAAACGGGGATTTTGTATTCAAAACAGCTCAGAGCACAGTCGATTGCGGATTTTTCCCAGCGCATAGGCGGTGTCGGACAGATTCCCATCATAACAACCGGTGTTTTACGGGCTTCTTCCCGGCTTCCGAAGACGGCTTCCAGAAGCTTGCCGATACGTTTGGTTGTTCCAGGCTCCCAGTCCAGTCCGAGGAATGGCTTATCGGACTGGCAGAGCAGCTTGTACATGATATAAATATCTACAACATTTCCCGGAATTTCTCCTGGAATAACAGAGCCGGAATTGATTCCGTAGCCGTTCATGGATTCGGCGATTCGGATTCCTTCTTCAAGATCTGCGATTGTACCGGGACGTCTTCTGGAGCCATCCCAGAAGTTTACGCTGGCCGCGCCGGGAGCATAGTAGGTATGATTTTCGCCAAGGCGCAGAGCCTCTCGTTTGCTGTGTCCATACATCAGAAATTGTTCGGGTGCATTTAAAATTGCCTGTTCTGTCAGCTTGCGGGGAATGCGCAGGATCATTTCCTTTTCATCTGTCAGACAGCCTTTTTCCTTCAGTTTTGCCAGTATTTCCGGGTGCTCAAATTTAACTCCGGTTTCCTCAAGGTAAGTAAGTGCCTTTTCGTGAATATTCAGAATTTCGTCCTCCTTCAGGACCTGAAGTTTCGGCATATTTTGAAAACTGAATTTTGCCATATGTAGTCTCCTTCCTTTCATTTGCTTTGTGGATTACAATTTTTACGGCAGCCGAATCCATTTCTGGTTTAGGATTTTTACTTTATTGCAGTTGTTTTATAGCAGTTGCTTTATGATTTCTGGTTTATGGCAGCCGTTTCAGAGGAATCTGAATTTCAAGAAGTTCGCCTTCTGGTTTTTTTTCGGGAACACTTTCCCAGATCTTCCACACGTAACAGTTTCCGTTTATCTGATATCCCATTTGCTGCAGGTAAGATATCAGCTCGGGAATGTACTGGTAAGCGGTATCAAAAAAGCCGCTTATCAGCATGACAGCAAAGAAACCGGCCGGAATTTTTATGCTGTCAGGGGCATTGTTGTCATAAATATTAACAGATGCCGGGAAGAAGGTCTGTGAAAAACCATCGCCTTTTTTACTTCTGTGAAAAACACCTCCGATGTAAGAGTTTAAAAAAGTTTCGGTATCGGTGCTGCACCGGATTTTGTTCAGTGCAATCTGATAGGCAGTTCGATCACCGCAGTCGATTCCCCGTTTAGAGCAAATGGCATAGCGGTTATCAAATTCCATAATCCTGCATTCTTCAAGGGTGAGTTCGCAGCAGGCCCGATAATGGGATAAATAAAAATGAGTAGCCTTCAAACGATTCTTTAGGAGTTGTATCTGATCTTGCAGAGCAGTCATTTCCGCTTCAAGAATTGACACCACCTTGTCCAGGGATTTGTTCGAGATGATTTCCTGGATATCCTTCAGCGGTGCCCCGTTATTGCGCATCCATATGATCAATTCAAGATCCACCAGCTGGTCAACCGAGTAGTAGCGGTAGCCGCTTTCTGTAGTGTGGGCCGGTGAAAATAAACCAATCTGGTCGTAGTAGCGTAATGTTGCGGTAGAGATGCGGTTTAATTTTGCAACTTCTCCTATTTTTAAATAGTGTTTTTGGTTTGTACGGTTCATTTCATTCCCTCTTTCTGTAAATAAGGATAAAGCTTCAAGTTACTTGAACTTCAATATGTGTTTTCTACAAAAATCCAAATTAGTTCTAGCATAATTGCATAAAAAAATCAAACAGATATACAAAATGCAGGTAAAAACGCCGGATATCAATACAACTTTTTGTAGTATCAGGAAGTTTGCTGAAGCTTCACTGTATAATCATGGGGAAAAACAAAATGAGGAGGTTGCTATGAGCAGAGAAAAAATATGGATTGCGGGTGCTGACGGCAGACTGGGACAGGCAGTTTATGCAGTTCTTGACCGAATCAGCGAATACACGGTACTGACGACAGACTGTGACGTGGATGTAACGGACCTGGAGCAGGTGATGGAATATGCGGTGATCAACCGGCCGTCTTACATTTTAAATTGTGTAGGTCTGACCGACCCGGCTTACTGCGAAAAAAATATGATCGAGGCGTACCGTATCAATGCGCTCGGCCCCAGAAATCTGGCAGCGGCTTCCAGAAGAATCGGCGCTACGATTATCCAGATTTCTACAGATGATGTATTTGGCGGTCAGAATAAAGGACTTCTGACCGAATTTGATCAGCCGGATCCGGTTACCGTGTATGGAAAATCCAAGCTGGCAGGAGAGGGATTTGTAAGAGAGCTAAATCCGAAGCATATCATTATCCGAAGCTCCTGGCTGTATGGATTCGGAGAACATGATTTTGTGACCAGAATACTGAATCAGGCAAATGCAGGGGAAACAATCACGGTTCCCATGGATCAGATCAGTTCTCCAACCAGTGCAAGGGAATTGTCACGGTTTGTTAAAAAACTCCTGAAATCACAGGAATTTGGTATTTTTCATGCCTCCTGTGAAGGAGAATGCAGCAGAATGGATTTTGTGAAACGGATTCTGCAGCTCGCAGGCGTGGAGGCGCAGGTGGAAGGCGTGATGCAGGGAGCTGGAGATTCTCCTGTACTGCGTCCCTGTTATACCCGTCTGGAAAACCTGATGATGAAAATGACAGGTATCTACAGCATGGCTCCATGGGAGGATGCTTTGAAGGAATATATGGAGGACAGAAAGAGATCATGAGTGAAAAGAACAAAAAAAACAGGAAGCGTGAGAAAAAGGCAGGGCTTACCGGTAAAATTTTTATCGGGCTGATACTTGGCGCTATGACAGGCGTAATCTTTCATTATGCGGTTCCTGCGGGCTTTGTGCGTGATACCGTTTTTGTAGATGGTATTTTTTATGTAGCAGGTCAGGGATTTCTGCGTCTGATGCAGATGCTGGTGGTACCTTTGGTATTCTGCTCGCTGGTTTGCGGAAGCTCCGCTATCGGTGATACGGCAACTCTTGGAAAGGTAGGCGTAAAAACACTGATATTTTATCTGTCAACGACTGCCATAGCCATCACACTTGCCATAGGCGTTGCCAATGTTGTAAATCCCGGCATCGGCCTTGATACCTCTGCGATTGAAGCAACAGATGTGGCAATTGCAGAAAGTACCAGTTTTGCGGATACTCTGCTGAATATTATCCCCAAAAATCCGATTGGCGCACTGGCAAACGGCGATATGCTGCCGATCATTTTATTTGCAATTATTATCGGTATTATTCTGGCAAAGCTGGGAAGCCGGACAGAAACTGTTTCAAACTTTTTCAGTCAGTTTAACGATGTCATGATGGAAATGACCAGCATGGTCATGTATGTAGCACCTGTCGGCGTATTTTGTCTGATCGCAAAGACGTTTTCCGGCATTGGCTTTGGTGCATTCGTTCCGCTGTTAAAATATATGCTGGGCGTTTTGCTGGCGCTGGCATTGCATTGCTTTGTGGTTTATATGGGACTGCTGAAGATTTTCTCCGGATTAAATCCGTTTAAATTTCTCCGCAAATTCTTCCCGGTTATGGCATTTGCATTTTCAACGGCAACCTCAAATGCCACAATTCCGCTGTCGGTAGACACGCTGGAGCGTGAGGTAGGCGTTTCCAGAAAAATATCATCCTTTACGATTCCTCTGGGTGCAACCATCAATATGGACGGTACTGCTATCATGCAGGGCGTTGCTGTGGTATTCGCAGCGCAGGCATATGGAATTGAACTGGGAATAGCAGGTTATCTTACGGTGATTGCAACCGCAACGCTGGCTTCTATTGGAACGGCAGGCGTACCCGGAGTCGGCCTGATTACACTGTCTATGGTATTTACCTCCGTTGGTCTGCCTGTCGAAGCAATTGCTCTGATCATGGGAATCGACCGTATTCTGGATATGACAAGAACTGCCGTAAATATCACAGGAGATGCGGTATGTACAACGATCGTGGCAAAGCAGAACGGGGCTTTGAATGAAAAACATTGGGCTTTGAATGAAAAACATTGGGCTTCTTGATTTTCTTCCGGGTATGCGATATACTCAGTAAATCAGCGGATTAATGGTATCTGATAGATTTATACCATAAGTACTTACACAGGAGGAAATTTTTATGGAACGTTTTCTGGGACTTGACAGTCCGATCATGCGGGCTTTATCTATGGTGGCAGATCTGGTAATCTTAAATTTACTGTGGCTTATATGCTGTATACCAGTTGTTACGATTGGTGCGTCAACTACAGCGATGTATACTGTGGCACTGAAGCTTGCAAAAGGGCAGGATGGATATGTTTTTAAACGTTTTATGAAGGCATTTAAGCTGAATTTTAAACAGGCAACAATTATTCATCTGATTGTATGTGCTTTTGCAGCAATTTTGGGATTGGATTATTACATTTATAAAAATGGCGGTTTGATTCCCAAACCGATGCTGATTCTGATCACCGCAGTTGGAATTGCAGGCATTATATTTGCCTCCTGGGTATATCCGATTCTTGCTCAGTTCGACAACAGCATTAAAAATACAATTAAAAATGCCTTTGCCATGGCAATTGTTCATTTTCCTGTTACAATCGTGATTGTAGTATTAAATCTGGTAAGTCCGGCAATTTTTCTGTTTTTCACCGGATTTTTCGTAAGATGGATGATCCTCTGGATTCTGGCAGGAGGTTCCGCCATTGCCTATCTAAATGCATTTGCCCTGAATATGTGTTTTAAACGCTATATACCGAAAGAAATCCTGGAAAAAGAAAAGGAAGACGCAGTAGATTTTGATGTGAATTAAAACGGCTGCCATCAGTGTGGTAAACGTATGATTTTCATAACGGTTTACGATATATGGTTCACTTTATATGGTTTACGCTGTATGGTTTACGTTATATGGTTCACTTTATTATTATGGAAATGTGTGAAGGCTCCATTACAGTAATATCCTGTTCGGGGACGCGCTTTCGCTCGGA
>JAUNPP010000139.1 GCA_030536685.1 Lachnospiraceae bacterium | reverse complement strand
ATTTTATACTTATAACTCAGCTGTCTGAATCAGAAATTTTATGCTCTTAACTCAGCTCCGACTTCTTTGAGGGCTGCCAGGATCTTTTCCATGATTTCATTGACTTCGGTATCTGCCAGCGTTCTGTCCTTTGCACGGAAGGAAAGGCTGAATGCTACGGATTTAAAGCCTTTTTTGATCTGGCTTCCTTCGTAAACATCGAACAGATTGCAGTGCTCTAAAAGCTTTCCTGCTTTCTTTTCGATAACTGCTTCCAGCTGACCTACTGTTACATGTTTTTCAATGACCATACTGATGTCACGGGACAGAGCGGGGAATTTTGCAATTCCTTCGTATTTTCTGTCAAATGTAGCAAATTCCAGAATGGAAGCCATATCGATGTCTGCGATATACGGCTTGTCACCGATACCGTAGTTATCGGCTACATCAGGATGAACCTCACCCAGATAACCTACACGGACACCTTTGTAGAAGATATCTGCCTGACGGCCAGGATGCAGGAATTCTTTCTTTTCTTCTGCACGATAGTCAACCTTATCAAACATACCGATCTTATCGAAGAATTCTTCTACAACACCTTTCATATCATAGAAATCACCTGCGCCGTAGAAACCGAAGATCAGCTGCATTCTCTCATCGGGCAGTTCTGTCAGAGGCAGCGCTTTGGGCAGATAAATGTTGCCCAGTTCATACAGTTTCACTCCCTTGTTTCTTCTATTATAATTGGTTGCAAGAGAGGTCAGCATACCGTTTAATACAGAAGTTCTCATAATGCTGTAATCTTCGCCAAGAGGATTGGAGATTACGATTGCCTGTCTCATGGGATTTTCCGGTGCCAGAGTCAGCTTATCGAAAACCTTGGGGCTTTCGAATGAGTAGGTCATTGCTTCGGAATAGCCGTTATATTCTGCTACATCCTTTGCAATGTCTTCAATTCTCTGCTTGAAGGTCTTTTTGCCGGCAGTTGCTTCGCCGGAAGGAAGCGTCATCGGAATCTTTTCGTAGCAGAAAATACGTGCCACTTCTTCTGCAATATCGGCTCCGCAAAGCAGATCCTGACGGAAGGTCGGCGCTACGATTTCACCTGCTGCCTCATCGTATTTCAGTTCCAGACGTCTGAAGGTTTCCAGCATATCTTCTACGGAAATATCGGTTCCAAGAAGCTTATTGATCTTTTCAGGCTCAAATTTCACACGGCTCTCCTGTCTCTTTACCGGGTAATGATCCACGATTCCGCCTACAACCTCGCCGCAGCCCAGTTCTTCTACCAGCTGACAGGCTCTGTTGATTGCTTCCTCTGCATTATTAGGATCAAGACCCTTTTCAAATTTACCGGAAGCGTCGGTTCTCATACCGAGACGTTTGGAGGAAAGACGGATATTGGTTCCGTCAAAGCAGGCAGCTTCAAATAAAACTGTTTTGATATCGTCTGTGATCTTGGAATTTTCACCGCCCATAATACCGGCAATACCGATTTCCTTTTCCGCATCGCAGATCATCAGCATGTCATGATCCAGATTCCGCATCTGTCCATCCAGAGTCTGGAAAGTGTCTCCGTCAGCTGCGCGTCTTACCACGATTTTATGGCCTGCGATCATATCGTAATCAAATGCATGCATGGGCTGACCGTATTCTTCCATAACATAGTTGGTAATATCTACCAGGTTGTTAATGGGACGAATTCCGCAGGCTGCAAGACGTCTCTGCATCCACTCGGGAGAAGGACCGATTTTGATATTTTTTACCATTCTTGCACAGTATCTGGGACAAAGCTCATCATCCTTTACTTCTACTTCCACATAGTCGTGTACATCCTCGCCATTTCCCTTTACTTCGGGATGAGGGGGATAGAAGGGAAGACCGAAGGTCGCTGCTGCTTCTCTTGCAATACCGATTACGCTGAAGCAGTCTACACGGTTTGAGGTTACTTCGTACTCAAATACGCTGTCACGCAGGCCTAACAGCTCCGGAACATCTGCGCCGATCTCAGCATCCTCTTTCAGGATGTAAATGCCTTCTTCCGGTGCTTCGGGATACATTTCGCGGCTGGAACCAAGCTCTTCGATGGAGCACATCATACCAAATGACGGAACGCCTCTGAGCTTGCCTTTTTTAATCTTAATACCTTCCTCCGGCAGAGGGCCGCCGTCGTGGCCGCCTGCTACTTTACCGCCAACCAGTACAACCGGGATTTTAGCGCCGACAAATACATTGGAAGCGCCGGTTACGATCTGAATGGTTTCGGTACCGACATTTACCTGACATACGATCAGTTTATCTGCATCGGGGTGCTTTTCGATGGACTCAATCTGTCCAACCACAATTTTGTCCAGATTTTTGTCCAGACAAACATAATTTTCTACCTTGGTGCCGGACATGGTCATTGCATCACAATATTCCTGAGGTGTTGCTTTTAAATCCGGTACATATGCTTTTATCCATGATAAAGGTGTATTCATCTATCTGACCTCTCTCTCTTAAAACTGTTTCAGGAAACGAATATCGTTTTCGTATAAAAGTCTCATATCATCAATTTCATATTTCAGCAGGGCAATTCGCTCCAGACCTACGCCAAAGGCAAAGCCTGAGTATTCTTCGGGATCAATGCCGCTCATTTCCAGAACTCTGGGGTGAATCATACCGCAGCCAAGGATTTCAATCCAGCCCTCGCCTTTACAGAAACGGCAGCCTTTTCCATGGCATTTAAAGCAGGTTACATCCACTTCCGCACTGGGCTCTGTGAAGGGGAAATGATGGGGACGGAATTTTACCTTGGTGTCCTCACCGAAAAGCTCTTTTGCAAACTGCTGCAAAGTACCCTTTAAATCCGCAAATGTAATATTTTTATCAATTACCATTCCTTCGATCTGATGGAAGGAAGGTGAATGCGTTGCATCTACCTCGTCGGAACGAAATACTCGTCCGGGAGCGATCATACGGATCGGCAGAGGCTGTTTTTCCATTGTTCTTACCTGAACAGGTGAGGTCTGCGTTCTTAACAGGATTTTGTCGGTAATATAGAATGTATCCTGTTCATCCTTTGCAGGGTGATTGGCGGGGATATTCAAAGCCTCGAAGTTATAATAGTCATATTCCACTTCAGGTCCTTCTACTACTTCATAACCCATTCCGATGAAAATACGCTCTACCTCGTCAAGCGCTACATGGTTCGGATGTCTGTGGCCTGCTGCCTGTTTTTTAGCAGGAAGCGTAACATCAATGTACTCTGCTTCCATCTGTGCAGCTCTTGCAGCCTTTGCAAGAACAGTCTTCTTTTCTTCCAGAGCCGCTTCCAGCTGAGAACGAACCTCATTTACCATCTGACCAAATGCAGGTCTTTCTTCGGGAGCAATATTTTTCATTCCCTTTAAAAGGGCTGTCAACTGACCTTTTTTGCCAAGACAGGCAACTTTCACTTCATTCAGCTTTTCCATTTTGTCAGCACTTTCAATCAAAGCAAGTGCTTCCTGTTTAATGCCTTCCAGTTTTTCTTTCATAACTGATATCCTTTCTAAACTGCTGTAAGTATAAGCGGAGCTTTTCGTATAATGTGATGATACCAGGGGTAAAAGATTCAGATGCCATTGTGCTTGCACAAAAGCGATTTAACCTTGTGACCCCAACTTCATGTGATCGGGTAGTTTGTATCACACAAAAAAATCCCCTATCCACATATAATGGATAAGGGACGAATAAACTGATTTCCGCGGTACCACCCTGATTTCTGCCCAAAACGGCAGACACTCTTATGCGTAACGTGCATTACGTCTGTACTTATTAAAAATTCTCTGAATTAAAATCTTCTGAAGATCAGAAACTTTTGTTCGGTACAGAAGCTCGGGCGGGAAATTCGATACAATACAGAACCGGGGACAGCTTTCAGCCGATGACTGTCTCTCTCTGACGGAATATACCGCATCTACTGCAGGAATATATCTGCTGCTTTCAGCACAGCTGCAAACATAACGTTACTGCCCACAGCAAAATCCTGAAACGTAACAGAATCATATACATCCAACGCCTTCAAAGCTTTTACTTGATTTTATTTTCCATACATTATAATATAATAACATTAAATTTATGAATGTCAAGGATTATTTTATCCCTGAATATTCGGAAAAGAGAAGATCTATGAACCTGATTATTACCCTGCTTCAGTTTAAGAATGACGTTATCGAGAAAAAAATAAGCGTATACGGCGCTCAATCTGCTTTTTTTCTCCTTTTATCCGTCATTCCGTTTATTATGGCTCTGCTGAATATTTTTCAGTTTATCTCTCCTCAGGCTTTGCAGACACTGTTTCAGCTGCTTCCGCACATTGCCTCCGCAGAGCTTTCAAGCGCTCTGGTCTATATCATCAATGAGCTTCAGCTCACATCAAACGGCGCATTGATCTCAGTGTCCCTGATCGGCGCTATCTGGTCCTCCTCCAAAGGCGTTTATGCCATCGAAAGAGGACTCAATGAAATCTACGGAAATCATAAAAAGCACAACTTTATCCGCGCCAGGATCATCAGCTTTTTGTACATGATCCTGCTGATTGCCGTATTGCTTTTTACCATGCTGGTGCTGATGTTCGGAAGCAGCATACAGCAGCTGATCGGACGATGGATTCCTCCCCTGTACCGGATCATCCAGCTGATCCTGCAGTTTCGTCTTCTGGCAGCCGTACCGATCCTTGTGCTGTTTTTCATGAGTCTCTACACCTTTTATCCCGGCAGAGACCTGCGTTTTCGAGACCAGTTTCCCGGCGCCGCTTTTACAGCAGCCGCCTGGATCATGTTCTCCTTTGCATATGAATTTTATATTCAGAACGTCACAAATTATTCTCAGATCTACGGAAGCCTCGGAGCCATCCTCTTACTCCTCCTCTGGATCTACTTCTGTATCTGTATCGTCCTCTTTGGAGCCGAGCTAAATGACTTTCTGCAGCACAGACAGGATACTAATCCTCTTTTTTAAGAGCAACCTCACCCTGCTTTTTGTAGATGGAGTTTTCCGGTACGAATCCGCGTACACTGGACAGAGGATAAATATTGGTATTTCTGCCTACTACGGTTCCGGGATTCAGAATGCTTCCGCATCCTACCTCTACGCCGTCGCCTACCAGCGCGCCTACCTTTTTGCGTCCGGTAGCCAGATTTCCTTCGGGAGTATGGATTTCCACCAGCTTCTTGTCTGATTTTACATTTGATGTGATGGAACCTGCTCCCATATGGGACTTGTAGCCCAGAATGGAGTCTCCGACATAATTGTAATGAGGAACCTGTACATTATCAAAAATAATAACATTTTTCAGCTCTGTAGAATTTCCCACAACCGCGTGATCGCCTACCAGCGCATTCCCACGGATAAAGGCACAATGGCGCACTTCTGTCTCTTCTCCGATGATCGCAGGTCCTGTAATAGATGCGGTAGGCGCTATTTTTGCGGATTTTGCAATCCAGATATGTTCTCCGCGTTCTTCGTAGCGGTCTTTGGGAAGAGCAGCTCCCAGTTCAAGGATCAGGTCCTTGATTCCTGCCAGAGCTTCCCAGGGATATTCTGTTTTTTCCAGCAGAGCTGATGCTTTTGTGTGAGTCAGATCATAAAGATTTTTTGTTTTTAATGCTTCCATATACTTTCCTTTCTACTACAATATACTTTTCTACTGCAATATACTTCCTGTCATGTCAGGTTTTTTGCTGCAAACAGTGCGGTCTGTGCCTGCTGGCATCCGCGCTGTTTTGGGTTTTAATTGCCTTTTTTATAATATTGCAGAACTTCCCGGAAGTTTCTCTGAATCGCGCTTACATTTCTCCTGCAGCGCACATTATCCGTTCTTCGGACAATAAATCCGGTTAACTTCTGCATATATTCTTCCGTTGTAATAGTACCTTCTGCCACATAGGTCAGCCCCTTTTCCCAGCTGGCTGTCAGCTCCGGGTTTAACAGATGAACGATTGAATCCTTCACGACCTCATAAACCAGTTCACCCAGCACAGCAGGTGTAATGATCTGGGTTTTCCCATTCAGATTCAGATAATGAATGTTGACCAGTTTTTTCAGGATCTCCGCCCTGGTAGCGGAGGTGCCGATTCCGCTTCCTTTTATCTGGGCACGGAGTTCTTCATCCTCTATCAGCTGACCGGCATTTTCCATCGCCAGAATCATGGAACCGGAATTATAACGCTTGGGAGGCGTGGTTTCGCCCTCCTTCAGCTGAAAAGCTTCTACCGGGAAAACATCCCCTTTTCTGATCTTTTTCAATACCTCAAGAAAAATCTGCTGCTCCTTTGCAGACATGTTTCTGCCATCCTCCAGATCGCCCTCCAAAGAAGCGCGGTTTTGAGGTCTGTCTGCTGCCTGCGAGGCTTTTTCAGATGCATCAGCCGCATTATCATTTTTCTTTTTCCAGTTATCGCCGGTTACCGAGAGATAGCCTTCCTCCGCCAGCAGCTTCAGACCTGCAAAGAATTTTTCCTCTTTTATCTGAAAGACCAGCGAATACTTATCGTAAACGGCAGGCGGATAAAAAATGCTTAAAAAGCGGCGGACGATCATATCATAAACACGCCCGGCATGTCCCTTCAGGCTGTTCAGCGCCCGAAGCCCCTGTCCCGTAGGAACGATTGCGTAATGATCCGTGATCTGCTTGTCATTCACATACCGCGTTTTCGCAATCCCTTTGTAGCTTCCGGCTGCCAGAATCTGCTGTGCAAATGCCCCGACAGATGAAAGCCCGGTCAATCCCTTCAGATTCCGGTCAATTTCCTTTGCCGCAGCCGAAGACAGCACCCGCGCATCTGTTCTTGGATAGGTAACCAGCTTTTTCTCATACAGCTCCTGAACGATCTTCAAGGTTGTATCGGGGCTGATCTTTAATCTTTTTGAACATTCATTCTGCAGTTCCGCCAGATTGTAAAGAAGCGGAGGATTCTTTTTTTCCTTCTTTTTCTCCTTCAGGCAGACCGCCGCCTGCGCCGGCCAGGGCTCAGAAAGCGAATCGATCATCGCCTGCGCGTCCTCCTTCTGAAGAAAGCCATTGTCCTTATAGAGCTGAGAAGAAGCGAAGTAGCGGCTTCCCTCCACGGCCTTCCATTCCGCCTGTACCTTATGTCCGTCACAGTTAATCTCTGCAATCACCCGGTAAAATGGTGTTTTGACAAAGCTGCGGATCTCCCGCTCCCGCTTCACCACCATCCCCAGCACGCAGGTCATGACTCTGCCTACAGAAATAACGGTATAACGGCTGCCTGTCACCTGACTGATCTCCCGGCCGTAAACCAGTGTCAGAAGCCTTGAAAAGTTGATTCCCATCAGATAATCCTCTCTGGCCCGCATATAGGCGGAGGAAGCCAGATTGTCATAAGCCGATAAATCTTTTGCCGTTTCAATCCCCTTTAAGATTTCCTCTTCCGTCTGGGAATCAATCCAGACACGCTTGCGCTTCTTTCCGGAAACACCTGCCATCTGTTCTACCAGGCGATAGATATACTCTCCTTCACGTCCGGAGTCCGTACAGACATAAATGACGTCCACATCAGGGCGGTTCAGCTGACCTTTGACGATCTCAAACTGATCCTTTACCTGATCGATCACCTCATATTTGTATTCCCGCGGAATAAACGGAAGGCGGTCGAGCCTCCAGCTTTTTAATGCCGGATCATACGCTTCCGGATAACTCATGGTAACCAGATGTCCCACACACCAGGTTACCACATAATGAGCCGATTCCAGATAGCCGCTGCTGCGCCGCATCGGTTCCTTCAGTGCTTTTGCAAACTCCTGGGCTACGCTCGGTTTTTCAGCAATATACAGAAATTTTCCCACATAAACTCCTTCATACTTTTTTATTCTCTTTCATTCTGACAGGAAACCGGTTCTATATCTGACAAAAATCGGTCTTTATATTCGGTCAGCCCCCGTTTCCAATCAGGATAAAAGAGAGAAAAGCTGCCTTACCTAACGACAGCCTTTCCACTCCTTTATAATTATAACAGATCT
>JAUNPP010000138.1 GCA_030536685.1 Lachnospiraceae bacterium | reverse complement strand
TTCTGTTTATAAGCTTGCCAATTTTTATGAGTTTCTGTTTATGAGCTTGTTGATTTATGGGAGCTTTTAAATGAACGGCTGTTTTTCTATGCCAGTACGCTGTAAACGTAATCTGCATCGCCTGCTACCAGTTTATCAACATCTTCCATGCTTTCCAGGTTTCCTGCGATATTAGCAAGGATGTTCAGATGTTCTTCACCGACACCGGCAATTCCTACAACAACTTTAACAGTGTCTCCGTCCCAGTCAACGCCTTCAGGGAAGATCATGATTGCGATTCCGGAATGAAGGATTTCCTTCTTTGCTGCTTCTACACCATGAGGCATTGCCAGGCAGTTGCCCATGCAGGTTGAAAATGTTTTTTCACGTTCCTTCATAGCGTCTACATAATCAGCTTTTACATAACCGCTGTCTACCAGCATCTTGCCGACTGCTTCAATAACCTGTTCCTTGGGCATTGCTGCACAGTTTACTTTGATGTTCTCTTTTAATAACATTGCGGGTGCTGCTTTCTGTTCTGCTGCCTGTTCTTTCTTTTTACCAAATCCAAATAATGCCATTTTGTTTCCTCCTTCAATTCAATCTTTTCGTTTTCGTCTCTCACTTTGTAGTTCGTGCGACTCTGTTTTCAGGTCTCACGCTTTACTGTCTTTCTTGCTTCCTGTGGAGCTCTCATCTCCTGATGGCTTTATTATACGCTATAACCTGCACATTTTTCAATTCGAAGAAAACGGAGTTTGGCACCATCTGATAGTGACAGGATTTTTTAAAAATGGTGACATCATCTCGTGCCAAAACCTTTGTTGCAGCCCCAAAAGCTTCCTCTTTCGGACAGTCTCAGGTTCTGCTGCACTCTAAGCTTCCACTCTATGCTTTTTTTCCTTTGCTGCCGCCCCCCAAAAGCTCCCTTTTTCGGGCAGACTACAGCTTCTCCAGATATGCGTTGAAATACTGACGCATCAGGCGGTTGAATTTATCGCGTATGGATTCCTCCTCTCCTTTCAGAATAATGTTTAAAAACTCATCATCATCAATCAGGCAGGTACTTAAATACCCCAGCATGTCTCCATTTTCCTTCATATGCTCATCCTTTGGCATCAGCATAATAATCACCGCGCCGACATCCTTAAAATAGGGATGTTCAAAGGAGCGGCTTCCTCCGGGGACGCAGACGGAAAAATTGGGCTTATTCACGCCTGCTGTGCGGGCATGCAAAAGCGCAAACCGCATCTCGGGAAAGATCTGCGACGCAATCCGCTCTCTTTCCATAATATCCCGCTGAATGATCCTTCTGCGGTCGATATACGGGGTCATTTTTTCCGATACCACCGTTAAAAGATTTTCAAATGAGATGCCCTTTTCCATCTCTATGCACTGCATGTCCTTTACCATACTTTTTATCTGTACTGCCATATAGTTTACCTGCTCAAGCTGTCTGGAAAAATCATTCTCCATCACGCGCTTTGCAGGCATATGGGAATAGTATTTCACCTTCCGGTCGATTCGCTCCAGATCCTGGTCGGATAAAAGGGGGTCTACCTGCAAAATATCGGCTCCTTCAAACTCAAAATGGATACTGGAAACGAAGAAATCGATTCCTTCTGCTGCATACGGCGTTACATCCGTCTTTCCCCAGGTGGTGATCTGTACTCTGTCTCCCAGAAATCTGGAAATTCTTGTCAGCATCAGCCTGGAAATCCCGATCCCGCTGGCGCAGACGATTCCAAGCTGCACCTGACGCCTGCTCTGCAGCTCATTTTCCAGTCTCTGCTGAGCCGCGCCGAAATGAATTGCAAAAAATCCCGTTTCCTCCTCCGGTATCTCGCACTTCAGATAGTTTTCCAGCACCTTGCTTACCCGGAGGCACTTTTGAAATACTTCCGGATATTCCGCTTTAATCTGAGGAAGCACCGGATTTCCGATATGCATATGATTGGTCAGTCGGATGAGCGTCGGCTGCAGATGCGCCATCAGGCCTTCGATAAATTCATCATCCTGTTTCAGCCGGTAGGCAATCTCCGGATCAAAGGCATCGATCATGTCGTGGATACATGACAGAATCTCTTTTTTGAAGGAATTTTGATAAAGCTGACCTGAGGCCATATACTGAGATTTGGAAGCCTGGATATGAAGGCAGATGTACGCCTGCTCCATCTTCGGAATCTCCACCTCAAATTCCTCCTCCAGAGCCTCCGCCAGAATCCCGGCAACATGAAAATCCTCTTCCTTTTCCACAAACTGATAAAGCTTCGGATTTTCTTCTATCAAATCCCCTTTCAGAATACGGTTGATTGCTATTGTGATATGTAAGATCAGCCCGGTATAAGAGTTTTCCGTCAGGTGATTCAGACGGTTATTATCCAGATCACGCACACAGTCAATTACCCTCAGTAAAATCTCCCGGTCAAGCATCTTGAAAATATCCTGTTCCTGATCTTTTTCGATTTCTTCATGGAAATCTGTATCCTCATAAAAATCACGGATCAGCACACTGTTCATATTTTCCTGCAGAAACTCCCGCATCGCGCGGCGGTAATCCTTCTCGGAACCTTCCATACAGACTCCGTAGCCGGGTTTTCTGAGGATTTTCAGATTATACCGTTCAAACCATAATTCTATTGCTTCCAGGTCGTTTCCCACAGTCGCTTCACTCACCTGGAACAGATTGCTGAAATAAAACAGCTTTCTCGGCGTTTTATCCTTTAACAGCTCCAAAGTCAGATGTTTCCGTCTTTCCTCCCGATCCATATAGCCGTCCGAATCGGATTGGCGCAGATACTTTGCAAATGCCTTTTTATCTTCCCCGCTGCCCTCAATCCAGACTCCGCGCCCGGTGCGCGACTGAAATTCAAGATGATAATCCGCCATTTCGGACGGAAGATACTCCATCTCACGCTGTACGGTACGTTTGCTGATCCCCGCTGCATTGGCAAGTTTCTGAACTGTTACAGGCTTATCTTGTTTTAAAAGCAGAAGCAGAATCTGCTTTAGTCTCGCTGTAATCATATTTCTCTTCTCCTTTACACTCTCTCCATTTTTCCTGTGCTGTTTTCTGTTTTAATCTCCCCTCGGTTTATTCTCTGCTTCACTCTCCCCCTGTTTGTTCTCTGATAAACCTCCATATTTATCGTTTATTTTCTGATTAAACTCCCATATTCTCTGTTTATTTTCCGATTAAACTTCTGTATTTACCGTTTATCTTCCAATTAACCCCCATATCTTTATTTTTTCCGCAATTCATATATATTTATTACTATATCATGAAAACTCTGGCTTTTGCACCTGAAAGCAGACTGCTTTTGTATTTTTGACGGTTTTCATAAAAGTTTATGAATAATCAGTTAATTCTTCCGTGGTAAACACCAAAAAACGCGCCGGAAGACGCGTTTTTCGGTTATATTCAAAAATCATCGTTGGGGGAAATGACTTTGAAAGCTGATTCTTATCTGTTCTGCTTTAATTCTTCTACCAGAGTGTCATATTCAGGAGCACCCAGGAAGTTGGTGATCAGCACCAGCTTTGCGGAAGGATTGCTTGCTGCTGCACGTTCACCAAGTGACTGATGCGTAACAACAATCTGTGCATCCTTCGGAATAGAAGATACGGGAGCATGTTCTACTTTAATATCTGTGATACCTGCTGCTGTCAGTTTCTTTTTCAGTACGGTAGCGCCCATAGCACTGGAACCCATACCGGCATCACATGCAAATACGATAAAGTTTACTTTTCCGGTGATCGCATTATCTGAAGAAGCTGCTGTACCCTTGGATTCAGCTTTCATTTCTTTCATCTGAGCGGATGCTGCTTCCAGATCTTCATCCTTGCCTGCAACCTTTAAGATTACCATAGAAAGTGCGAAGGATACTCCGGCTGCTGCCGCAACACCTGCGATAACGCCTACATAAGAACCGGGAGCTGTCATAGCAAGGATTGCAAGAATACTACCGGGAGCTGCTGCGCCTGTTAAAGCTGCGCCTAAAATAGTTTCTACCAGAATACCTGTTGCACCACCGGCGATTGCTGCGATCAGAAGCAGGGGGTTCATCAGGATGTAAGGGAAGTAAATTTCATGAATACCACCGAGGAAGTGGATAATAACTGCACCAGGAGCACTTGACTTTGCAGAGCCTTTGCCGAAGAAGCAGTATGCAAGCAGAATACCAAGACCGGGGCCGGGGTTTGCTTCCAGTAAGAATAACAGAGACTTACCTGCTTCTGCAACTTCCTGTGTTGCAATAGGTGTCAGAATACCATGGTTAATTGCGTTGTTCAGGAATAATACCTTAGCAGGCTCGATCAGAATACTTGCCAGAGGAAGCAGGCTGTGTTCTACGAAGAAGTTAACGCCAGCTGCCATTACAGTATTTAATGATGAAACAACGGGAGCCGCAACCTGCAGTGCAAGCAGTACAAATGCAAGACCGATCAGACCAAGTGAGAAGTTATTTACCAGCATTTCAAAACCGGCTTTTACTTTTCCTTCGATTGCTTTATCAAATTTCTTCATAACCCAGCCGCAGAGGGGACCCATGATCATGGCGCCCAGGAACATCGGGATATCAGAACCTACGATCAGACCCATTGTTGTGATCGCTGCCAGTACGCCGCCGCGGTGTCCGCTTACGTTAAAACCGCCTGTAAATGCAATTAACAGAGGAAGCAGTACAGATGACATAGGTCCTACTAAAGCAGCAAATTTTTCATTGGGAATCCAACCGTCTCCAATAAATAATGCTGTGATAAAGCCCCATGCGATAAATGCTGCGATGTTCGGCATAACCATTGCGCTTAATGTACGACCAAATAATTGTACCTTTTGTTTCATAACATTACCCTTCTTTCTTTTCTCCTTTGGAAGCTTTACATTTGCAGCTTCCATTTGGTTGTCTGTTTTCTGTTCTTTGTTTTTTGTTTTTCGTTTCCGATTCAGGTCTGACTGGCCAGCCAATTCCTTTTGACACTCTCATTATAAAAGCTGGGCTTTATTTTTTCAATCAAAAGACCCCTGATTTTGGCATCAGGGGCTGGTGACAGATTTTATCTTGATGTCTGTGGCATTCCTGAAAGTTTCCTTTTCATTTTACCTGTTTTGTATTACAATACCTCATATACGATAGGGAGGAGTACTATTTTGAATAGAGCGAAACAGGAATATACCACAAAAATACCGGAGTTTTTATTGAATATGCAGCAGATTGCAGATGAATTCAGCGATGATCTGTATCAGATCCGTTTTCATTATGATCAGGATCCAAAACGGCTCATCGGAGTCCGTTTATACCAGCACCAGACCTCTCTGATGAATCAGTATGTCTACATCGCCCGCGCCCAGGATCTTCCTGCCGTACTCAGTACGCATCAGATTGGCTCTCTGATCTGTGTCGGCGAACCGCCCGAATCTTATTGGAAAAGCCAGTTTTCCATGATTATTTTTCCGGAATCTACTAACCTGCTTCCTCTTTTTGAAAGGGTTCAGTCCTTATTTGAAAAAAACTGCCGGTGGGCAATGGAGCTGCAGCAGGCGCTTGCACTGGATACAGGTCTTGACAGGCTGCTTGAACTGGCATCCGGGTATTTTCAGAATCCGGTTTTTGCCCATGACCCTCATTTTTTCATTCTTTCAAGCCCGTGCTATGTCAATGGAATGACCAAATGGGAGACCGATCAGCAAACCGGGCTTTTACGGATTCCTCTGACCCTGATGAATGATTTTAAAATTGATGATGAATATCAGGCGACGCTGAAAACGCATGGGGCTCAGGTTTTTTCTGCAAATCAGCGCGGTTACCGTATTTTGTACCACAATCTCTGGAATGAATACGGCAGCTATGAAGGGCGCATCTGCATCAATGAACTGCAGACTCCGCTGCTGCCGGGTCAGTACAACGCTCTGTCTTATTTTGCTCAGATCGTATTGATTGCCTTGCACAAGCAGGAGATGAACCCGGAAACCTACACAAGACCTTATATTACCTTTCTGACTCGTGTGATCGAACGCACGGCTGATGCCGATGAGATCAACCGGTGGCTGAATCTGAGCGGCTGGAACCACACGGATGAATATGTGTGCATCCGTATGATCTTGCAGGAACGGGACACACAGATACGTATCAGCGTACAGGTATGCCACCATATTGAATCTTCTATTCCGGGAAGCTATGCTTTTTTGTACAAAAATGACATTGTGATTTTAATCAATTTGTCTGCCAGCACCCTCTCATTTTCCGACTGTTTGTCAAAACTGGCGATCATTACCCGGGAAGGCCTGTTTAAAACCGGTTTCAGCACCCGCTACAGCCGGTTTGAAGATACCCCCTGGCATTACCTGCAGGCGGGAATCGCGCTGAATTACGGAATGAAAAGCAATTCCATGTTCTGGAATTATCAATTTGACCAGTTTGCAATGGAATATATCAAAAACCAGATAACCGAAGAACTTCCTGCCAGACAGCTCGCCTGCCACAAGCTGTTAAAGCTTCAGGAGTATGATAAAGCCAACAACACCGAGCTTTATGAAACGCTGCGCTGCTATCTCGACCACGAGCGCAATGCCGTACAGACTGCCAGCACCCTGTTCATCCACAGAAGCACCCTGTTTTACCGGCTGAACCGTATCAAAACATTGCTTGATCTGAATATGGACATTCCTCAGAACCGCCTGTATCTGCAGCTGTCCTATTTCCTGCTGGATTCAGAAACCTGAATAGAATAAAGCAGTCTGTTCAATATTTTTTTGTAATATTAAACAGTTTGTGGTATGACTTTTTCTCCTTCTTATTCTATAATAAATGCAGAAAAAGCATTTTAAAACACATTTTTTTGTACATATTTTAAGAAGGAGGTTAACTGCTATGTTAACAAAACGCCAGAATCTGTTGGAAACCATCCGCGGCGGAAACCCCGACCGTTTCGTAAACCAGTATGAATTCCTGAAAATCATTTTAAGCAATCCTTTTGCCAGAACCAACCCCAATCCCAAACCGGGCGAACACAATGTTGTAAATGCATGGGGCGTTACCAAATCATGGCCGGAAGGAACTCCCGGTGCGTTTCCGGTACATACCGAAGACAAGATCGTAATCAAGGATATCGAAGACTGGAAATCCTATGTAAAGGCTCCCAACGTGCTCTTCCCTGAATCTGAATGGGAAACCGCTATCAAAGAGGCAGAAGCAGTTGACCGCAGCGAGTATTTCGTAGCGCCTTTCATAGCACCCGGTATCTTCGAGCAGTGCCATTACCTGCTTGAAATCCAGAACTGTCTGATCAATTTCTACGAATATCCCGATGAAATGAAGGAACTGATCAAATATATCACAGATTGGGAAGTTCAGTATGCAGAACAGCTCTGCAAATACCTCAAACCCGATGCTCTGTTCCATCATGATGACTGGGGCAGCCAGATTTCCACCTTCATCTCTCCTGATATGTTCGAAGAATTTTATCTGGACGCATACAAAACCGTTTATGGCTGCTACAAAGAAAATGGCGTAGAACTGATCATACATCATTCTGATTCCTACGCAGCAACTCTTGTTCCTTATATGATCGACATGGGAATCGATATCTGGCAGGGCGTTATGAAATCCAATAACATCCCTGAACTGATCAAAAAATACGGCGGAAAGATCAGCTTTATGGGCGGCATTGACAGCGCCGAAGTTGATTACGAAGGCTGGACTCAGGATGTTGTTGCCAAACGCGTAAAAGAGGCCTGTGAAGCCTGCGGCAAAAACTACTTCATCCCCTGCGGTTCTCAGGGACTGCCCATGAGTACCTTCCCTGGTGTTTATGAAGCTATCAGCTCTGAAATCGATAACATGAGCAAAATCATGTTTTAATCCTTTTTATTTTACCATTTGATGCTTTTACATCTGTGCATTTTTTCCTACTAAAAAGAAATCCAGCCGGAAACTGATCACACTCCCCGGCTGGATTTCTTTTTCTGTTTTTTACTAACGCTCTTTTTGTTTATAAACAGTAACTTTCTTTTTGTTTATAAACAA
>JAUNPP010000137.1 GCA_030536685.1 Lachnospiraceae bacterium | reverse complement strand
CCTCTGCCTGTTGTTTTTTCTTCTGAGGCTGTGCTGCCTCTACCGTAAATGCAGGTGCCAGTTCTCCTGTTGTCAGGGTTTTGCGAACTGCCGTTACGACTTCTTCATATAAAAATTCCTGATTCCGAAATCTCAGCTCCATTTTGGAGGGATGTACATTGACATCTGTAAATTCCGGATCAATGATGATATTAAAAACCGTAAGCGGAAATCTGTGCTGCATCAGAAAATTCCGATATCCTTCCTCAATGGCTTTGTGGATCAGACTGCTTTTAATATAACGCCCGTTAATAAAGTAGATTTCATACGCGCGGCTGCTTCTTGCAATCAGCGGCTTCCCGATAAATCCTTCTATTTTGAAAAATGAGCTCTGATAGGAAATCGGAATCAGTTCTCTTGTGATATCCCTGCCATACACATGGTAGATGACGTCCTTCAGATTGTGATTTCCTGACGTATGCAGCTTATTCTGCCCATTCTGGATCAGCCGAAATGAAATATCCGGTCTTGAAAGCGCCATTTTCCCAATCATATCATAAATATAGCCGCCTTCTGTTCCCGGTGTTTTTAAAAATTTTCTGCGTGCAGGCGTATTGAAAAAGAGATCGCGAACAAGGATCGTAGTGCCCTCCGGGGCTCCAACTTCTTCCAGGACAAGCTCTTTTCCGCCTTCGATCACATAGCGGTTTCCCACCAGACTGCTGTGGGTGCGGGTGATCAGCTCCACCCTCGCAATTGCCGCCACACTGGAAAGTGCTTCTCCGCGGAATCCGAGGCTGGAAACCGTAAGAAGATCCGCAGCCTCCGCAATTTTACTGGTCGAATGTCTTTTAAACGCCGTAGACAGATCCTCTGAGGCAATACCGCCCCCATTATCCGTCACTCGGATCAGAGAGGTTCCTCCCTGTTTTGTTTCAATTGTAATAGCGGTTGCTCCCGCATCAATGGCATTTTCAGTCAGCTCCTTTACTACGGAAACCGGCCGGTCAATTACCTCGCCTGCTGCAATCTGATTAATCGTATTTTGATCCAGTAAATGTATCTTTCCCATATCTTATCACCATCTACACCCTGTTTTTCAGCTTTGACTGCAGCTGATACAGGAAATTCAGCGCATCAATCGGTGTCATATGTCCAAGGTCTGCGTCCGTCAGTTCTTTTATGATATCATCTTCCTTTACCGTGTCAAATAAAGTAAGCTGTGCCATATCCACATCATCCGGCTTTTTCACACAAACTCTGGCATTGCTTCCGGAAGAAATCGCAAGCTCTTTTGACCTGGCAGCCGCATCGGCTTCCGACAGCACCTCCACGATTTCCTTTGCCCGGTTTAAGACCGCATCCGGCACACCGGCAAGTCTCGCTACCTGAATACCATAGCTCTTATCCGCACCGCCTTTTACGATCTTTCTTAAAAAGACAATGTCGTCTCCATTTTCCTTTACTGCAATACAGTAATTATTCACACCCGGAAGTTTTCCCTCCAGCTCCGTTAATTCATGATAATGTGTTGCAAACAGCGTTTTTGCTCCCAGAATCTTGGTGTTGCTGATATATTCGATTACCGCCCATGCAATACTCAGGCCGTCAAACGTACTTGTACCGCGGCCGATTTCATCCAGAATCAGAAGACTGTTTCTGGTAGCATTTCGCAGGATATTGGCAACCTCCGTCATCTCAACCATAAAGGTACTCTGCCCGCTGGCAAGATCATCGGATGCCCCTACACGGGTAAAAATCCGGTCGCAGATGCTGATGTTGGCAGAAGAAGCCGGTACAAAACAGCCGATCTGCGCCATCAGCACCAAAAGCGCCGCCTGCCGCATATAGGTGGATTTTCCGGCCATATTCGGCCCGGTTATAACAGACACCCGCTTTCCATTATTATTAAGATAGATATCATTTGCTACAAACTGACCATCCTGCATCATCTTTTCCACTACCGGATGACGGCCGTTTTTGATATCGATAATCCCTTTTATATTGATTGAGGGACGGACATAATCATACCTCGAACTGACCAGCGCCAGAGACACCAGCACATCCAGCTGCGCAACTGCCTTGGCTGTTTTCTGTATTCTTGCCACATCTGAAGCAATTTTATCACGGATCTCACAAAAAAGATCATATTCCAGACCGCAGAGCTTATCTTCTGCTCCCAGAATGACCTCCTCCAGATGCTTCAGCTCATCTGTCGTATAACGTTCCGCATTGGTCAGCGTCTGTTTTCTGACATAATAATCCGGCACCAGCTCTTTAAAGGAATTGGTTACTTCCAGATAATATCCAAACACTTTATTGTATTTAATTCGCAGATTTTTGATTCCTGTTTTGTCTTTTTCTCTTGCTTCCAGCTCCGCCAGCCAGGTTTTCCCTTCGGTGCTGGCCTTTCGGTACTGATCGGCCAGTTCATGATAGCCGTTTTTAATAATTCCGCCCTCTCTTACCGTCAATGGCGGATCATCGACAATAGAACGTTCGATCAGAGCGCAGATATCCTCCAGCGGATCAAATTCCTCTGTCAGACGGCTCAGAAGACTGCATTGATAATTCTTCAGAATATTTAAGATCGGAGGCAGCATTTTCAGGGAATTGGAAAATGCAATCAGATCTCTTGGATTGGCTGTTTTTGATGCCATACGGCTGATCAGACGCTCCAGATCATAAACCGGATTCAGATATTCCCTGAGTTCTTCTCTGTCAATCTGATTTTCATTGATTTCTTCAATTGCATCCTGTCTGTAAAGAATTTCCTGTCTGTCGATCAGCGGCTGTTCCATCCAGGTACGCAGCATACGGGCGCCCATCGCGGTACAGGTTTTATCTAACACCCATAACAGGCTTCCCCGCTTGTTTTTTTCCCTCAGAGTCTCCGTAAGCTCAAGATTCCGGCGAGTCGAGGTATCGAGAACCATATATTTGCCGGTGCGATAGGTTTTGATCGCTGTTAACTGTGAAACTGTACTCATCTGCGTCTCATACAAGTAGGTCAGCAGAGCGCCCGCAGCGATCATACCGGTTGGATAATCCTGCAGACCAAGTCCATCCAGATGTCCCGTTTTAAAATGATGCTTTAAAATGCCTGATGCCTTATCATCGCTGAAATACACCGGATCCAGACAGGAAACAGCGACATTCATCCTGTTTTTTAAATCATTAAAATCAATACCGCTCATTTCCATTGCTTCATTGCAAATCAGCTCTGAGGGCATAAATTTATAGATTTCATCACTTAACATGCGGATGGAATCTATTTCTGTCACATAAAAGTCGCCTGTGGAAATATCCGTTACAGCGAGTCCAAATGATTTTTCAAGATAAACGATACACATCAGATAGTTGTTCCGGCCCTCATCCAGAGCCTGCGTATTGGTAATCGTACCCGGTGTAATAACCTTGATCACTTCCCGCTTTACCAGACCTTTTGCTTTTTTCGGATCCTCGACCTGCTCTGCAATTGCCACCTTATAGCCCTTTTGCACCAGCCGGCTCACATAAACCTCATAGGCATGGTAGGGAATTCCACACATAGGGGCACGTTCTTCAAGGCCGCAGTCTTTTCCGGTAAGCGTTAGCTCAAGCTCTCTCGATACCGTGACCGCATCCTCAAAAAACATCTCATAAAAGTCACCTAATCTATAAAAAAGGATACAATCCTTATACTGTTCTTTCGTAGCAATATAATGCTGCATCATTGGTGATAACTGTCCCAAAACATTCTCCTTAATTTCATGAAATTTTTTCGAGTAACATTATACGACCAATTATTGCAATTGTCCATAAAACAACTGCTATTTACTTGAAAAAATATTCAAGAATGCCATCCGTATTCCTGCTGCATGAAGAGTAACAAAAAGACAGCTAATATAAATTATATCAGCCGTCTTTACGATGATCCTTCATTCTGAAAATCATCCGTTTTCAATTTTTTCAATCGTATAAAATGATGTTTGGTTCCAGGCAGTTAAACCAGATTTTTAATAATATCACAGAAATCAAAGGTTGCAAAGTAATCCTTTGCAGTTTCTGCCCGGCGAATCAGCTGTACGCTGCCATCTTCTTTTAAAAGCAGCTCCGCTGAACGAAGCTTGCCGTTATACTGATAGCCCATTGAAAATCCATGGGCGCCGGTATCATGAATAACCAGATAATCTCCCATTTCAATTTCAGGAAGCATTCGGTCTACGGCAAATTTATCATTATTCTCACACAAAGAACCGGTAACATCATATTTGTGGTCACAGGGAGCATTTTCTTTTCCCAGAACCGTAATGTGATGGTAAGAGCCGTACATAGCAGGGCGCATCAGGTTGGATGCACAGGCATCACAGCCGATGTATTCCTTATAGATATGTTTCTGATGAATCGCCTGTGTTACCAGACAACCGTAAGGACCCATCATAAAACGACCCATCTCTGTATAAATTGCAATATCATCCATTCCCTCGGGAGCCAGGATTTCTTCATAAACCTTTCTGACCCCTTCTCCGATCGCCATAATATCGTTCGGCTTCTGGTCAGGCGTATAGGGGATTCCTACGCCGCCGGAAAGATTGATAAAACGGATATCTGCCCCTGTCTCTTTTTTCAGCTTTACAGCCAGCTTGAACAGTACAGCGGCCAGCTCCGGATAATAGTCGTTTGTAACCGTATTGCTTACTAAAAAGGCATGAATACCGAATTTTTTTGCACCTTTGGCCTTCAGGATTTTAAACGCTTCCACCATCTGCGCTTCTGTCATGCCATACTTGGAATCACCGGGGTTATCCATAATGCCGTTGCTCATCTGAAATACACCGCCGGGATTAAAACGGCAGCAGATTGTTTCCGGAATAGAACCGGTACATTTCTCCAGAAAATCAACATGGGTAAAATCATCCAGATTGATTACGGCATTCAGTTTTCTTGCATACTGAAATTCCTGTGCAGGCGTTGCATTGGAAGAAAACATGATTTCATCACCGGAAAATCCCAGTTCATTCGCCAGCATTAATTCTGTCATGGAAGAACAGTCGCATCCACAGCCGTATTCTTTTAAAATATTAATTAAAAACGGATTCGCATTCGCTTTTACCGCAAAATATTCACGAAATCCCTTATTCCAGGAAAATGCCTCATTTACGCGCTTTGCATTTTCACGGATTCCTTTTTCATCATACAGATGAAACGGAGTCGGACAATCTTTTACGATTTCCTTAACCTGCTCCAGAGTTACAAATGTATTTTTCATTAGTCTCTTCTCCAGCCTTTATATTTATTACACATTCACCAAATTCATCAAATTCTATCAGCCAGCTTTTGTTTCTGACGCTTTTTCTGAAAGATATTTTTCCACGCTAACAAGCTTCACACAAAGAGCAAATACTTTCGCAGCGGATACCAGCTCTTCCAGGGGCGGTAAACTGGGCGCGATACGGATATTGCTGTCCTTAGGGTCTTTTCCGTAGGGATAAGCAGCGCCAGCGCCTGTCATGATCACACCAGCTTCCTTTACCTTTGCTACAATCGCTTTTGCACAGCCTTCCAGCGCATCAAAGGAAATAAAATATCCGCCCAGAGGTTTGATCCAGCTGCCAACCTCAAGATCCTTTAATTCCTCATCCAGTACCTGAAGAACGGCTTCAAATTTCGGGCGCATGATCTCGGCATGTTTCATCATATGCGCATTGACATTTGCTGCATCTTTCAGAAAACGCACATGTCTCAGCTGATTCATCTTATCATGGCTGATCGTCATGACCGTCATCTGCTTTCTGATGAAATCAAGGTTGTTTTTAGAAGACGCAATTGCAGCAACGCCGGAGCCTGCAAATGTAATCTTGGAAGTTGAAATAAATTCATATACCATATCCGGATTTCCTGCTGCTGCACACTCTGAAAGGATTTCCGGAATCTCTATCTGCTTATCTTCATACAGATGATGAACACAATATGCATTATCCCAGAAAATACGGAAATCTTCTGCTGCCGGTTTTAATCTGGCAAAACGTCTTACCGTTTCATCAGAATATACATATCCCTGAGGATTTGTGTATTTGGGAACACACCAGATTCCTTTTACAGCCGGATCTGTATTCACATAATGCTCTACCATATCCATATCAGGGCCATCCTCTGTCATTGGAATCGTGATCATGGTAATTCCAAAAAACTCGGTAATTGCAAAATGTCTGTCATATCCGGGTGCAGGACATAAAAACTTAACGGAATCCAGCTTGCACCAGGGAGTGCTTCCATTCACACCATGTGTCATGGATCTGGAAATGGTATTATACATACTGTTCAGGCTGGAATTTCCACCCATAATCACGTTCTCTGCCGGAACACCAACCAAAGAACCAATCAGTTCTCTGCACTCGAGCAAACCTTCCATTACACCGTAGTTTCTGCAGTCATTGCCCTCGTCATCCATAATATCGCTTTCGCTGTTCAGGATATCCAACATCGGCATGGATAAAGCCAGCTGCGCCTTCGACGGCTTTCCTCTTGCCATATTTAAATTCAGTTTCTGTTCCTTTACTTCCTTATATTGCGCTTCCAGTGCTTCCTTTTCACTCAGCAATTCATCATAAGTCATATTCTGATAAGCCTTCAATTCATTTTCTCCCTTCGAATTAATGATTTTAATGATTCATATTATTCCCAAAACATGCCATATTCCTTAATTTACGGCACGTTATGACATTATACACAAATTCTGTAAATAATGCAATACCCTGATACCCCCTTCTTTTTTTCCGAAACATGCAATTTATCAGAGTTTCTGCACAAGGAAAAAGCTGAAATTTTCCAGGGCAGCCCCGCAGGCAAGCAGAACAAATGACCTGACAATACAGCAAAGCAGCCCTCTTTTTCCTGTAGTCATGCCCTTTTCCAGATAAAAATATACTTCAACAACAGCCAGCAGGTACATACTTTCTGATAATATACCGGGAATTACATAGTGAAAAATCCCCTCCATGCCAAGCGCTCCGAAAATCAGTACTGCATGAACAGATACTGCTGCCGATTTCAAAAACACAAAAACAAAAAACCATTCAGAGGTTCTTTTTGAAATCATCATAAAAAACAGAAATGCAAGGGCAGGAACCAAAAGCCGGATATTCAGAAAATATGCATAATAATGTATATTTTTCAAGATTTTTATTAAGCTGAACTCACTCTCATTCTCTCTGTACAGATTTTCTGCATAATAACGACAGGTTTCATAAAATACTGACTGTGGAAAAAGCCTTCCCAGCAGACCTGCTGCCAGTGCAAATAAAATTGCTGCTGCAAATATACGCTTCCACAGTATTTTTTCTCTGTCCTCCATCCGCATACACCTTCTGTGCTCTCTTATGCTCTCTTACTATCTATATGCAGATAAGATATACAGATATCCTCTGACGCATAGCTCTGCCGCTGTATATACCGCTTCCGGTATATTTAATCCTGCTCTTTTATCCGCTTCAGCTGATAAGCAAGCAATGCGCATACGGTTTTACTGTCTGTAAGAGTGCCCTCATAAATTTTTGCAATCAGGGCTTCCAGCTCCCAGGCCTCAACATTCAAAAACTCCTGTTCATCCAGATGCTGCATTGTTTTTTCCAAATGCTCTGCCACATAGATTGACACCTTCTCATTCGTAAAGGCCGGCATGGAATTCATATTAAGAAGAAAAGAAAAACTTTCCGAGCGATATCCGGTTTCCTCCTCCAGCTCTCTTGAAGCACAGGAAATCCCCTGCTCTCCTTCAAAGTCAAATGCCCCTGCCGGTATCTCCAAAGTATAACGATCGAGAGCATTTCGATACTGACGCACCATCAGGATCCGACCATCCTCCAGAACCGGAATCACAGCTGCTCCGCCGTTATGCTGAAAATAATCCCACTGAACGACCCGTCCATCCGGCATCTCCATATCATCTTTATAAATCTTCATAATCGCTCCTGTATACGACAGGCTGCGCCCTACCCGTCTGAGACGTGCTTCCTGTTCACTTTGATTTTCCATTCTGATCCATCCTTTCTGTCCCTT
>JAUNPP010000136.1:5917-8051 GCA_030536685.1 Lachnospiraceae bacterium | reverse complement strand
AGCAACTGAATTTCCTAATTTTCTCAAGTCCATTTTATTATCCTCCTCACGTATTACGTATTTTGTTTTCCATCATATACCTTGTAATTTTCACGAATTTCTATTTGATTATTCCTCGCCGCTCCGTAATATTCATCTATTAATACTTCATAAAGTTAGCTGCCACCACTTCAAATGGTGGTTTATTATTGCCCTCCAAAGGGGCATTATTGCTGCTCGCCCAAAAGGGCAGTGTCATTGTTGCTTATTGCTCCGGCAACTTCTTATTATATCTATTATGCATAATGAAAAGATAATAAATACGGCAGATAATCCGAAGACTACCTGCCATACAAAATAAACTATATACACTTGTACTATTCGAATTCAATCGTTCCCGGCGGCTTAGAAGTCAGATCATACATAACCCGATTGACGCCTTTCACCTCATTAATAATCCTGCTTGTTACCTTAAAAAGCACCTCATACGGGATTTCGCTTGCTTCTGCGGTCATAAAATCAGAGGTATTCACAGCTCTTAATGCTACTGCATAATCATATGTTCTGAAATCACCCATTACACCTACAGATCTCATATTGGTAAGACCTGCAAAATACTGTCCCATGCCTTTATCAAGGCCGGCTTTGGCGATTTCCTCGCGGTAAATGTAATCGGCATCCTGAACGATTTTCACCTTTTCCTCTGTTACTTCGCCGACAATACGGACACCAAGACCGGGGCCGGGGAAGGGCTGACGAAATACCAGATATTCAGGGATTCCCAGTTCAAGGCCGGCTTTGCGAACTTCATCTTTAAACAGCATACGCAGCGGCTCGATAATCTCCTTGAAATCAACAACTCCCGGAAGACCTCCAACATTGTGATGAGACTTGATCACAGCAGACTGACCCAGACCACTTTCGATTACGTCCGGGTAAATGGTTCCCTGCACCAGATAGTCAACGGCTCCGATTTTCTTTGCTTCCTCTTCGAAGACGCGGATAAATTCTTCACCGATAATTTTTCTCTTTGCTTCAGGATCTTCTACGCCTTTTAACTTGTCATAATATCTCTGCTGTGCATTTACACGGATGAAATTCAGTTCATATGCGCCATTGGGGCCAAATACAGCTTCTACCTCGTCTCCTTCATTTTTACGGAGAAGACCGTGATCTACAAAAACACAGGTCAGCTGTTTACCAATTGCCTTAGAAAGCATAACTGCTGCTACGGAAGAATCCACACCTCCGGATAAAGCGCAAAGAACCTTTCCGTTTCCAATTTTCTGTCTCAGCTGTGCAATGGTTTCATTCACGAAAGAGCCCATTTTCCAATCGCCCTTACAGCCACAAATATTAATTACAAAATTTTTCAGCATTTGCATGCCTTCTTTAGTATGCATTACCTCAGGATGGAACTGTGTTGCATAAAACTTCTTTTCAGGACATGCCATGGCAGCTACGGGGCATACCGGAGTACTTGCTGTAACCTTAAAACCTTCCGGTGCCTGCGCAATATAGTCTGTATGACTCATCCAGCATACAGTTTTTTCAGATACACCTTCAAATAAAACATCTTCTGTATCAACGCTCACTTCGGTATGACCGTATTCGCTTACGGGTGCTGTTTTAACTTCACCGCCTAATGTATAAGCCATCAGCTGAGAACCGTAACAGATTCCAAGAATCGGGATTCCCGCTTCAAAAATTGCTTTTTCATAATGAGGGGATGCATCATCATACACGCTGTTAGGACCACCTGTAAAAATAATTCCCTTCGGATTCATTTTTTTAATTTCATCCAGGCTTATGGTATATGGTTTCACTTCGCAATAGACGTTACATTCTCTGACACGTCTTGCAATCAGCTGATTGTACTGTCCTCCAAAGTCCAGTACGATAACTAATTCTCTTTCCATCTATTCCTCCTGATGTGCCTTAAATGACACGTAAAATAAATTCGGGAATGCATACATTCCGGCATCTCCGGTTCAGCTATACATTCCCCGCTCTTAATTTTTATAGTTTTACCGTTTTGTATTTTCGCAGTATTACCATTTACGTTTTTCTATTCTTTGAAAATACAAATTCATTTAATCTTCCGGTTCAAAATCATCTTCTGTCAGTTCTTCGGCTGAATCGCCAGCTTCTTCTG
>JAUNPP010000136.1:0-5907 GCA_030536685.1 Lachnospiraceae bacterium | reverse complement strand
ATGCCTTTGATTCCTCTGATGCCTCTGACTCTTCTGATTTCGCTGCTTTACATTCCTTTTCCTTTAAGTCTTCTGCTTCCGCTTCTTCAGCTGTTTCTGAGTCATCTTCAAAATCAGGTGTTTCTGTTACATCTGCGACGGACAATTCCGCACCACAGGCATTACAGAAACGAGAACCTGCAGGTGACTTGCCTCCGCACTCGGGGCAGGTGACCGTTTTTCTTAATTTATCCAGTTCTGCTTCCAGATTCATTAATGTTTCCTTGCTGTCTGCGATTTTCTGCAGCAAAGGAATAAAAACTTCATCGATCTCGCCGGTTGCGTGATTGCAGAAAAGCTTGCCGATTTCTACGTACGTGTTGCTCATCTTCAGTTCTTCGGCTTTCATATCTGCCTTTAATTTTGCAATATTCGCAGCTTCCTTGGCGGCGTCCATTGCCTTTTTACCATTTTCCTTTAAAAATTCACCAAGACCATCCATAGACACCATAATGTCTCCTCCTTCTCCATCTTTCAATGGCTGCTATCTCTATAATTAAGTTACTCCCAAACTCTATCTCCCAATATGCGTATCACAATTATAATGAGCAAGGTAAAAAAAGTCAAGCTTTCACACTTCTTTAGACAAAAAATATCAATCTGGCATCATTGTTCACAGCTATACTATTATCTGCTGCCCGGCAAAGTTCTATTCTGTCATTTTATTCCTTTCACTTTCAGCATTCCGTTCTGCTGTCCGTTTTTTCACATCCAACATCCTGCTCTGCTGTCTGTTTTCACTTCCGGCATCCCGTTCTTCTGCTTACTCTTTCACATCCAACATCCCATTTTGCTGCTTATTTTTTCACTTCCAGATATTTTTTTAAATATTTTCCGGTATAGGACTGTTCGCAGGCTGCAACCTCCTCCGGTGTTCCCTGCGTAATAACTGTTCCTCCGCCGCTTCCGCCTTCGGGTCCCATATCGATGATATAATCTGCCGTTTTGATCACATCGAGATTGTGCTCGATCACAATAACTGTGTTGCCGCCTTCGGCCAGCTGCTGCAAAATCTGAATCAGCTTGTGAACATCTGCAAAATGAAGTCCTGTCGTGGGTTCGTCCAGAATGTAAATGGTTTTTCCGGTACTTCGGCGGCTCAATTCTGCAGCCAGCTTGATTCGCTGCGCCTCGCCGCCTGATAAGGTCGTGGAAGGCTGTCCCAGTTTAATATAAGAAAGACCTACATCATTTAACGTTTCCATTTTCCGCTGAATAGATGGCAGGTTTTTAAAATACTCCACAGCCTCTTCTACTGTCATATCCAGCACATCATAAATATTTTTATCTTTATAATGTACTTCCAGAGTTTCCCGGTTATAGCGCTTGCCTTTACAAACCTCACAGGGAACATACACATCCGGCAGAAAATGCATTTCTATTTTTAAAATGCCATCGCCGCTGCAGGCTTCACAGCGTCCGCCTTTTACATTAAAGCTAAAACGTCCCTTTTTATATCCTCTTGCTTTTGCGTCCGGTGTAGATGCAAACAGATCACGGATCTGGTCAAATACACCTGTATAAGTGGCCGGATTGGATCTTGGTGTTCTTCCGATTGGCGACTGGTCAATCACGATTACCTTATCAAGCTGCTCAGTACCTTCAATTCCGTCACATTTTCCGGGAATCGTGTGTGCGCGGTTCAAGGTGCGCGCCAGCGATTTGTACAGAATTTCATTTACCAGCGAACTTTTGCCGGAACCGGAAACGCCGGTTACACAGGTAAATACACCCAGAGGGAAATCTACATCCACATGCTTCAGATTATTTTCCGCAGCGCCTTTTACATGAAGCCATCCATTCGGCGTTCTGCGTGTTTCCGGCACCGGAATCCGAATCCTTCCGCTCAGATAAGCGCCTGTTACGGATTTGCGGCTTTTCATAATCTGAGCAGCCGTTCCCTGCGCAATTACCTCGCCTCCATGATCTCCGGCTCCGGGTCCGATATCCACAATATGGTCTGCGGCAAACATCGTATCTTCATCGTGCTCCACCACAATTACACTGTTTCCCAAATCACGCAGCTGTTTGAGCGTATGAATCAGCTTGTCATTATCACGCTGATGAAGTCCAATGCTCGGTTCATCCAGAATATAAGCAACCCCTACAAGGCCGGAACCGATCTGCGTCGCCAGCCGGATTCGCTGCGCCTCGCCGCCTGATAGAGTCCCGGTTGCCCGTGACAGAGACAGATACTGCAGTCCAACATCTATCAAAAACTGAATTCTTGCCCTGATTTCCTTCAAAATCTGACTGCCAATCTGCAGCTGCTGCTTAGTCAGCTGCAGATTTTCCAGAAAATCATGAAATGCCCCTATTGACATCTTCGTCATTTCATAGATGTTCAGACCCCCGACTGTAACCGCCAGCGAGGTTCTTTTCAAACGCTGACCTCCGCAAAGCTTACAGGGCGTAATTCTCATATAATTCTCGTACTCCGCCTTGCTGCTCTCTGAAGCGGTCTCACGATAACGCCGCTCTACATTTCGAATCAGTCCTTCAAAGGCGACATCATACACACCTTCACCGCGCACCCCTTTATAGTGCACCTTCACGTCCCGTCCCTCGGTACCATAGATCAGCACATTATATATTTCCGGCGGATATTCCTCAAATGGTGTATCCAGACTGAAATGATACGTTTCTGCCAGCGCGGTCAAAATAGCATGTGTAAAGCTTGCGCGATCGGTACAGCTCTGCCAGCCCGGCACCACAAATGCCCCCTGAGTAATGCTGAGAGTTTTATCCGGAATCATCAAATCCACGTCAAATTCCATTTTATAGCCCAGGCCGGCACAATCAGGACACGCGCCAAATGGATTATTAAATGAAAAACTCCTCGGTTCCACTTCTTCAATACTGATCCCGCAATCCGGGCAGGCAAAACTGGTACTGAAACGAATCGGTTCGCCTCCCACAACATCTACCACCATCAGGCCGTCCGTTAATCCCAGAACCGTTTCAATCGAATCCGATAAGCGGCGCTCGATTCCTTCTTTGATCACCAAACGGTCTACTACGATTTCAATACTGTGCTTAATATTCTTATCCAGCTCAACCGTTTCACTGAGCTCGTACATATTTCCATCAATAATAACACGCACATATCCGCTTTTTTTAGCATTTTCCAGAACCTTTTCATGACGCCCTTTTCGCCCGCGAACCACCGGTGCAAGCAGCTGGATTCGGGTTCGTTCAGGCAGTTTTAAAAGCTGTGTTACCATCTGATCAACAGTCTGCTTTTTAATCTCACGCCCACATTGCGGACAATGTACAATTCCAACTCTCGCATATAAAAGACGAAGATAATCATAGATTTCGGTAACCGTGCCCACGGTGGAACGAGGATTACGATTCGTGGATTTCTGATCGATTGAAATCGCCGGGGGAAGTCCTTCAATACTTTCCACATCCGGCTTTTCCATCTGCCCCAGGAACTGCCTTGCATAAGAAGACAGTGATTCCATATATCTTCTCTGGCCTTCCGCATAAATTGTATCAAATGCCAGTGAGGATTTACCCGAACCACTTAATCCGGTCAACACCACAAGCTTATTTCGCGGAATGTCCAGTGAAACATTTTTCAAATTATGCTCATGGGCGCCGCGTATACTGATATATTTCATTTTTGTACTCATAACTGTTTTTCCCTGCTTTTTTGCTTTTCTATATAGTTGCCGTTCTATATCGCTGTTTTTTATATCGCTGCTTTTTATACTGCTGTTTTAATTACAGTTTTTCTGCATTGTCGTTTTTCTATACTGCTTTTTTTAGATGATAATTTTTCTCTGTTAATGTTTTTCCATGCTGCTTCTCCTGAATTGCAGTTTTTCTATATTGTCACTTTTCCATGCTGCTTCTCCTGGATTACAGCTTTTTAGTCCAGGAATCCGCGCAGTTCCAGCATTTTATCTCGTAACTGCGCTGCTTCTTCAAAATTCAGTTCCGCTGCTGCCTGAGTCATTTTCTTCTTGACCTGGGCAATCAGCTTCTGAAGCTCTTTTTTATCCATGGATTCAGGATCCTTATCAAGCGTCATCTTCGCCGGTTCTGCTGCTGCTTTAGAAATTCGAATCAGATCACGAACGGCTTTGTGAATCGTCTGCGGTGTAATGCCGTGCTCTTTATTATATGCTTCCTGAATCGCACGTCTTCGCTGCGTTTCATCAATTGCTTCCCGCATGGAATCTGTAATCGTATCCGCATACATCACTACATGTCCATCTGCATTTCTCGCCGCACGGCCGATCGTCTGAATCAATGACGTTCTGGAACGCAGAAATCCTTCTTTATCCGCATCCAAAATTGCCACCATACTGATTTCAGGGATATCAAGGCCCTCTCGCAGCAGGTTAATTCCTACCAGTACATCAAATACATCCAAACGCATATCACGGATAATTTCTGAACGTTCCAGCGTATCAATATCAGAGTGCAGATACCTCACTCTGATTCCAACTTCCTTCATATAAGATGTCAGATCTTCTGCCATCCGCTTGGTCAGAGTTGTGACCAGAACCTTGTACTTTCTGTCCACTTCTTTACGGATTCGTCCGATCAGATCATCAATCTGCCCCTCCACCGGGCAAACCTCAATCTCCGGGTCCAAAAGACCAGTCGGACGGATAATCTGCTCAACCCGCATCAGCTCATGTTCATTTTCATACACATTCGGTGTGGCAGATACAAACATCATCTGGTCAATATGCGATTCAAACTCGGAAAATTCCAGAGGCCGGTTATCCAGTGCCGACGGCAGACGGAATCCAAAATCTACCAGAGTCTGTTTTCTCGAGCGATCCCCCGCATACATTCCCCGCACCTGCGGTATCGTAATATGGGATTCATCTACAATAATCAGATATTCATCCGGAAAATAATCCAGCAGCGTATACGGCGGCGTTCCCGGTTCCAGTCCCGTCAGATGTCTGGAGTAATTCTCGATACCGCTGCAAAAACCGGTTTCCCGCAGCATCTCTACATCATAGTTGGTTCTTTCGGTAATCCGCTGCGCCTCCAGCAGCTTGTCTTCACTGCGAAACCATGCGGCCCGCTCCTGCATTTCTTCCTCAATTGCCTCTGCAGCCTGTTCAATCTGCTCTTTCGGTACAACATAATGAGAAGCAGGGAAAATTGCAACATGCTCCAGTTCTGCTTTGATTTCTCCTGTCAGCACATCTATTTCCACAATCCGTTCAACTTCATCGCCGAAAAACTCAATCCGAACTGCCTGATCTGTAGCTGCCGCCAGAAAGATTTCCAGCACATCACCGCGCACCCGGAAAGTTGCCCGGTGAAAATCCATATCATTGCGGTTATACTGAATCGCAATCAGCCGGTCAATAATCTCATCCCGATCCCGTTCCATACCCGGCCGCAATGAAATTACCATGTTTTTGTAATCCACAGGAGAACCCAGACCATAAATACAGGAAACAGATGCTACAATAATCACATCCTGTCGCTCAGATAATGCCGCCGTCGCAGAATGCCGCAGCTTATCAATCTCTTCATTGATTGCCGAATCCTTCTCAATATACGTATCCGTAGACGGTACGTATGCTTCGGGCTGGTAGTAATCATAGTAGGACACAAAATACTCTACTGCATTCTCCGGGAAGAACTCCTTGAACTCGCCGTAAAGCTGGGCGGCGAGGGTTTTGTTGTGGGCGATGATCAGCGTTGGTTTATTTAATTGTTGAATGACGTTCGCCATCGTAAATGTCTTGCCCGAGCCGGTGACACCCAGTAAAGTCTGGAATTGGTTGCCTTCTTTGAACCCTTTTACCAGCTCCGCAATGGATTGTGGCTGATCTCCTGTCGGCTGATATGGGGCTTTTAAAACAAATTTATTCATAGTCAAAACCT
>JAUNPP010000135.1 GCA_030536685.1 Lachnospiraceae bacterium | reverse complement strand
CAAAGATTCTTTTTTTAACAATGGTTCCGCTTTTTATTTTAAGGTTGAGCTGATTCCTTTTTTACTGCAGGAACCGTAAACCGCCTTTTCATTTACCATTCGGTAAGCTTTTACTGTGTAAGTATAAGTCTTTCCTTTCTTCAGCTTCTTTTCCGTAAATGTAACGGTTGATCCTTTTTTCACTGTTTTTATCCGTTTCCAGCCATCACTCGTCTTGCGGTATACCGCATAGCCCGATGCGCCGTCCACCTTGCCCCATGTCAGCTTCAGACTGCTCGCAGAAGCCCTGGAGAGCTTTCGGAGCTTTGGTACAGAAGGAACCGGTTTGCCGGTAACTCCTTTTTTGCTGTAGCTGCTGTAATAATTTCTGTCATGCTTCTCTGCAAAGGCCTTTACTGTGTAAGTATAGCTTTTTCCACAGGTCAGACTCTTATGAGTAAATGAAACCGCTTTCGGATCATTCAGCTCTCCAATCCGTTTCCAGCCATCAGAGACCTTCTGATAAATATAATACCCGTCTGCCCCTTTTGATCTGTTCCAGGTAATCTTTATCTGATTATATCGAACAGAAACCGCACTCTTTAGTTTGGGAGCGGATGGAACAACTGTTACACTGCAGTGTGCTTTTCTGCCATTGCTGCTTTTCACGATAACGGAAGCGGTACCCGCAGAAACAGCTGTTACAGTGCCCTGGTCATCTACTGTGATAATATCCGGCAAAGAAGTGCTCCATGTCAGTTTTCTGTCTTTTGCATAGGAAGGAAGAACCTTTGCCTTCAGCGTCAGAGTGCTGCCGACCGACATCTTAACTGCATTTTCGCTCAATACGATTTTGGACACGGTTTTGTCCGAAACATAGGTCTTCTGTGTGTAATCTGTCCAGGGAATCTTGTTATATCCCACAGCTCCATCCGGATAATAAATCACAGCATCCGAAGGCAGTCCCTTTAAAATCCATTTTGCCTCATCACCGTCAGCTGTAAGCGGCGCATCCGAGGACATAACCAGTTTTTTCAGGTTGCTGCAGCCGTCAAATACACAGCTTCCCATTTCCTCCAGAGTCTCAGGAAGCGTGATAACTGTCAGATTCCGACAACCGGCAAAGGCATATCCGCAAAGGAAAACCGTGTTCTCTGCCGCCGTAAATTCGCCGTCTTTTTTATTCGGACAGATATACAGACTCAGTCTGTCTTTTTCATAGGTGCCCGTATCCTGATTATAATAGTATGTATACAAAACACCATCTATTGAAAGAAGATACGGATTGTCCGGATGCACCAGAATCGCTTCCAGATTTTCACAGCCGGCAAACACATCGGTACCCATCCATTCAAGCTTTGCAGACAGAGTAATCTGCTTTAATGACGTACAATCCTGAAATACCTCTGCTTCAAGATGTTCCAGCTGTGTTGGCAGCACCACATCTGTCAGAGCAGTGCATTTGAAAAAGGCTTTTCTTCCGATAGCTCTCACGCTTTCCGGCAGTTTCAGCTCAGACAAGCTGCTGCACTCAAGGAATGCCTTCATACGAATGGATTCCAGGGCAGAAGGCCACTCAACTTCCTTCAGTTTTGTACAGCCGGCAAATGCTCTTTCATCAATCACTGTCACCTGATCCGGCAGCTTGATTTTTTCCAGACTGCTGCAGCTTCCAAAGGTTGCAATATTGATCGTCTGCAAACCGGAAGGCAGCCGTATCTCTTTCAGACTGCCGCAGCTGCTAAAAGCAGTTGAACCAATCGCTGTCACGCTGTCCGGCAGAATAACCTCCGTTACATCCCAAAACTGTGAAAACGCACCATTGGCAATGGTTGTTACCCCATCTTTTACTTCAATTTTGTAAATCACCTGCGAAGCCGCATACTCTTTCCAGGGAGCAGGCTCCTCATCAGAATACTCGTACATCTCCCCTGTACCGCTGATCGTCAGAGTTCCCTCCGAATCAAGCGTCCATTCAAGATTTTCTCCGCATTTTCCACCTGCCGTATTCTCTTTTGCGGCCTTTGCCGGCGCAGGCATCAGAAAAATTCCCAAAGCCAGCAAAATAACCAGAGAAAATCCGAACATTCGGATATCCGAAAAATATTTTGTTGTTGTTTTACTCATACCGATCTCTCCTTTCCGATTCTAACATGAAAGTGATAACTGTTGTTACAAATGACTGCAGAAACAGGAATTAACAGCTTTTTGTTCAAATTATACTTTTAAGTGTAATCATTATAACATATTTTATGAAAAATAGCCATAATATTGTGAAAACAGATCCGGGTAAACACAAACTTTTAATAGCAGCCAAAAAAACAGCTTCCTTTCAGATACTCAGAAGAGAATCCAAAAAGAAGCTGTTATGATATTCGTTACTATGATAACTGATTTTTATTCATTCCAGTTGTGGTAAACCTGCTGTACATCGTCGTCTGCTTCCAGCAGATCCAGAGTACGTGTGATCATCTTGATATCGTTTTCATCTGTCAGATCTACAGTTGTCTGAGGAATCATGGTTACTTCTGCGCTTGCCATCGCAATTTTTTCTGCTTCCAGGGCTTTTACAACCTCTGCAAAGTCATCGGGTGCTGTTACGATTTCAAAACTGTCTTCTTCTTCGCTGAAATCTTCTGCACCTGCGTCGAGAGCGATCATCATCAGGTCGTCCGCTTCCATCTCGCATTCTTCTTTATCGATAATGATCTGACCCTTCTGGTCGAACATGAAGGATACGCAGCCGCTGGTTCCCATGTTGCCGTTGCCTTTGGTAAATGCGTTACGTACATTGGAGGCAGTACGGTTTTTATTGTCTGTCAGTGTGTCTACGATAATTGCAACACCGTTGGGACCGTATCCTTCGTATGTAATGGATTCGTAGTTAACAGAACCAAGATCGCCAGCTGCTTTTTTGATACCACGATCGATTGTATCATTGGGCATATTGTTCGCTTTTGCCTTTGCAATTACTGTTGCCAGCTTATAGTTATTTGCAGGGTCGGGACCTCCTTCTTTTACCGCTACAGCGATTTCACGGCCGATAATGGTAAAAACTTTTCCTTTAGCTGCATCATTTTTCTCTTTTTTGTGTTTGATATTCGCAAATTTTGAATGTCCTGACATACCTAATTAACACTCCTTTTTTCTTCTCCCGGTACAGCGGTAAAGTGAAGCTGCACCAGTCATGTCATATATCCAATGATATATGATATCATGAATCCTGGCTTTCGTAAAGAATATTTCGTAATTCTATGCTGCTCTGGCAACCTTTATTTTCTGGATCATTTTATTTTCCACCTCAAGAACCGTAAACTCATAGGGCGACATATAAACCACGGCGCTTTCGTCCTCTTTCGGAAAATATCCCAGCTTGTACAGTAAAAAACCATTGATCGTGTCAATGTCCTCTGTTTCAAACTCCACATCCAGAAGCTTCTCCACCTCTTCCAAAGGTGCCATTCCGTCAATAATATATTCCTCTTCGCCTGTTTTTTCAAAATAGGGCAGAGCCTCTTCATCGTATTCATCCAGAATACTGCCTACAATCTCCTCCAGAAGATCTTCCATCGTGACCAGACCCGTCAGCTGACCGTACTCGTCCACGACCAGCATCATATGTATTTTTTTCAGCTGCATGGTCTGAAACAGCCGGTCTATCTTTCTGGTTTCCGGAATAAATTCCGCTTTTCGCAGCAAACCTTCAATTTCCATAATTGGCTTGTTCAGATTTTCCTTCTGTTTGCCGCATGTCATTGCATCGCGAAGATATAAAATTCCCACAATGTTATCCGTATTTTCATCAAATACCGGGAAACGGGAATTGTTCGCTTCCATCAGCTGGTCTATTGTTTCCTGAAGAGTACAGTGTCCGTCAAAGAAAATGATATTCAGACGTCTTGTCATAATATCACCGGCGTTTTTATCGCCAAAAGCCATGATATTCGTAATCATCCTGGCTTCGCTGTCTTCCAGCACGCCCTGCTCATTGCCTTCATTGACCATGGAAATAATTTCCTCTTCCGTCACGTCCTCATCCATCGGACCCATATCAAAACCGGCCAGTTTTAAAAGCAGATTGGAAATCATATCTACAAATGCAGTAATCGGCCGGAACAAAAACAGAATAAACCGAATTGCACCAAGACATTGATTCAGCCAGAAATCCCCCTTTCTGACTGCAATTTTTCTGGGAACCATAATTCCGATTACCAAAAATAAAAGGATCAGCCCTGAAATCAGGAATACAGCTGTCGTACCGTTTTTCAGACACAATGCCCATATTTTAGCTCCCGTATAGAAGCCTGTGCCAAACATCAGCACAAGACGGATACAGGTAAATGAAGTCTGCTGCTGCATAGCATTCAAAAGCAGAGCGGCATGACGGTCTCCTTCCTCCGCCTTCTTCTCCAGCAGGGATTCATTTTCTCCCTGCATAGCCTTTTCAAAACCGTGAATCAGGGCAAATAACACAAAAAGTACGGCAAGCGTTACAGCAAACTGTATTTCTCCTTTATATTGCCCTGCTGTCTGTAACAAATTATTCCATGGCCCACTGCCATCATCCATAATGTAAACTCCTTCCGCGCACTCCATTATGTAGAAAGCCCCAGGCTTACAAGAAGTGCTTTATCAACCTCGTCTAATAATGTTCCATCTATGTGACAAATTCTGTCTTTCAGACGTTTTTTATCAATTGTGCGCAGCTGTTCCAGCAAAATAACGGAATCCTTTACCATTGCACACTGCATCGTGCTTACCTCGACATGCGTCGGAAGCTTTGCCTTATTGAGCCGGCTCGTGATTGCTGCGCAGATCACAGTTGGACTGTGACGGTTTCCCACGTCATTCTGAACAATCAGAACCGGACGCACACCGCCCTGTTCGGAACCGACCACCGGGCGCAAATCCGCATAAAAAACATCTCCTCTTCGGATAACCATCGTCATGCTCCTTTTCATCAAGTTTAATGACAGTATTTCCGAATATAAAAAATATTATACAATAATCCGTTAATAAATTGTGCACAAAAAATCCGTCAGATCAGAAGCCATCACCGCCCGCTCTCCCAGCTTTTGGGCAGCTTTCTCTCCTGCCAGTCCGTGCACATACACCCCGAGAGCCGCTGCCTCTGCAAAATCATGACCTTCTGCCAGAAATCCGGCGATCACCCCTGTCAGTACATCACCAGAACCGGCCGTCGCCATCGCGCTGCAGCCTGAAGTATTCAGATAGCACGGCATACCGGGCTCTGCCACAACCGTTCTGGCACCCTTCAGCACGCAGATACAGCCATAGGAATCTGCAAAATTCTGTGCTGCCAGAAGCGGATTTTTTCTGAGCTCTACTATTTCTTTTCCTGTAAGAGCTGCCATTTCTCCCATGTGCGGAGTAACGATTACTCGTTTGGACAGCTTTTCATACCACTCTGGATGCTCTGCCAGCACCTGCAGTCCATCCGCATCCAGAAGCAGAGGACAATCCGTTTCAGAAAGCAGATACTCGAGAGTAACTGCCACATGAGCCTCCCGTCCCATGCCCGGTCCAAATACGATCAGATCTGCCCAGCTGCAGTCTGCTTTCAGCTTCTCCATATCATTTGCTTCACTTTCATACAGCGATAAAACCGCCTCCGGGATCATCTGATGGATACAGCTGCGGTTCTCCTCCACTGTACGAACCCTGACCAGACCGCAGCCCATCCGATAAGCCGCTTTTGCGCTGAATACAGCCGCTCCTGCCATTGTTTTGCTTCCTGCGATGATCAGAACCTTTCCAAATGTTCCTTTATGGGAATCTGCCGGCCGCGGCTTTTGCATCTTCTTTAAATCCTGTATTTCATAACCGAAGGCATCGAAACCTGCCTTTTTCACAGCTTCAGGTGCAAATCCGATCTCACATACCTTAAGCTCCCCGCAGCAGGCTGCACCAGGATACAAAATCTGCCCCAGCTTTTTTCTGCCGAAGGTAACGGTTTTACAGGCTTTTACAGCAATCCCCGCAATTTTTCCGGTATCTGAATCAACACCTGACGGAATATCCACCGAGACAATTGGCAGCTGCGAAGCGTTCATAGCCGAAATCAGCTCCGCATAGCTTCCCGTAATCTCCCTTTTTAAACCGATTCCAAATAAAGCATCGATCAAAACCGCTGTTTTCTCTCTTTTAATATATTCATCCGCCTGTGCCCTGTTACACTCTCCTGAAAATTCGCAGGAGATTCCCAGCTTTTTCAGGAGCTGATACTGGATTTGCCACTCTTTTGTTGCTTTTTCGGGATTTCCTGTTATTAAAACGGCTGTCTGATAGCCCTTTAAAGCAAGAATCCTCGCTGCTGCCATACCATCCGCCCCATTATTGCCCATGGCACAGATGGAAAGAATCCTGCCCTGAGACGGCAGAAACTCTTCCCGGATCCGGTCTGCCACAGATAAAGCAGCACGCTCCATTAAAACAATAGATGGAATCCCAATCTCCTGAATGGAACATCTGTCAATTTCCTGCATTTGTCTATGATTGACATAATACTCCATAATACCTCCCCTTTCCCTTTTCGCTGCAGTTTTATTTCTATTCAACTCTTCACGCAGCGGTTCAATTTCTATTTTCATTTTCCCCGGTTTCTAACGGCTTCTGATTTTCACTTTCTCCGGTTTTCTGACAGCTTCTGATTTTCACCTTCCCTGGTTTTCTGACAGCTGATCGGTTCTCCTTCTGCTACTGCTGCCGCGCAGGCATATTCCTTTTCATTGGTAATCGTAACAAAAATCGAAGTGATCCCCAGTTTTTCCTGCATTTCCTTTGCACCGCCGTAAAGGTTTATATAAGGACGTCCCGCTTCATCCCGCAGCACTTCAATGTCACAGGGATAAAAGCTTCTGAACCCTGTTCCAAATACCTTTGCAACAGCCTCCTTAACAGCAAAATTCCCTGCCAGTCTGGCAGGGAACTTTTGAAATCGAATAACCTCTTCAGCTGTAAAAATCCTGTGAAGAAAATGCTCTTTCCTGCAGGCCTTTTCAATTCTGGATATCTCTACCATATCCATGCCAATACCTTTAATCATTCGATTCTCCTCTACTTTTCATTTCATACGATAAGCGAAGCAGATTATCAGAAAGATGTACATTCTCAACTACTACGTCCGGACCCAGACGAAGGTCTGTATAAGCGAAATTCCAGAATGCCTTGATTCCGAGCTGAACCAGATACTCCGCAATCTTGCCTGCAGCCTCCTTAGGTACCGTTAATACCGCAATATCAACCTGGTTTCGGCGGATAAAGCTGCTTACTTCGCTGTAATCCTGAACAACAATCCCATTGATCGATTTACCAATCAGATTGGTATTCACATCAAATACACCGATAATGTCAAATCCGTAAGAGCGGAAGCTGGAATACTTGGTCAAAGCCTGACCCATATTACCTGCACCGATTACAATCATATTGGTTTTTTTGTCAATTCCGAGAATCCGTGCAATTTCATTAAATAAATAATTCACATTGTATCCATAACCCTGCTGGCCAAAACCACCAAAATTATTCAAATCCTGTCGAATCTGTGATGCAGTTACCTTCATTTGTGAACTGAGTTCACTTGATGAAATCCGTTCCACTCCTTCTGCCTTCAATTCCCCCAGATATCTGTAATACCTGGGCAAGCGCTTGATAACAGCCCTTGATATCCCTTTACTGGTTTCCAAATAATCACTCCTCATTCCCTAAAACTAATTCTTTATCCACTTTATATCCTGGTTGGGTAGGACCGGACTTTGCGGATGTTCACAACCTAAAAATCTCTCTCTCAGGCATTATGGATAATTATATAACTTTATTTAAAAATTGTCAATTTCGTAACAAAATTTTATGCATTTTGTGCTATTTCCTCCTGTACTGATCATCCAGCTGTTATCTATTACATCCCTGCAAATTCCCATTGTTGCATCCCTGCAAATCTCCACTGCCGCATCCCTGCACACGGTAAACGCATGATTTTCCAACGTCCATTAAACCTGTGGTATATAATATCACAAAACTACGGCGGCCGAATTAGTATGCAGTACCACAAAACTGCGACGGCCGAAT
>JAUNPP010000134.1 GCA_030536685.1 Lachnospiraceae bacterium | reverse complement strand
CTGCAGCGGCGGAATTACAGTACAATCCTGTGAAAGGGACCATAGAGAACGCCGGTACTTAACGATCGGGCTGTCTGAAAGACAGTTCGAGAGTTTAGTTCCGCTGCGTTCGATCCGAGCGAGAGCGCGTCCCCGAACAGGATTGTACTGTAATGGAGCCCTCACACATTTTCCTATTAATAAAAATGAACCGTTATTAAAAGCTCTCGTTTACCGTAATCTGGTTATCTGTGCAACTTGAAATAACCCGCGGAGCGCAGTATACTTATCATTACCACTATTCAAGAATGCCGCCGGTATTCTTAAATTTATACGCACAGTATTTGTGCAGAAAGAGGGCAATATGGGATTTTTAAGAGGAAAAACAGTTATTGTTACAGGAGGAGGACGCGCCGTTTTAAGTGACGGCAGATGTGGTTCGATTGGTTACGGAATTGCTACCGCATATGCGAAAGAAGGGGCAAATATCGTGATTACAGGCCGCAATGTCCAGAAGCTTCTGGATGCGAAGGAAGAATTGGAGCGTTTATATGGGATTCAGGTGCTGACTGTTCAGGCTGATGTAAATGCAGGTGCTGATAATGAAACCGTTGTTCAGAATGTGGTACAGCAAACGATCGATACCTTTGGAAGAATCGACGTTCTGATCAACAATGCTCAGGCTTCCGCATCCGGCGTTACACTTGCGGATCATACCACCGAGCAGTTTGATCTGGCTCTTTACTCAGGGCTTTACGCTACTTTCTACTATATGAAGGCATGCTATCCCCATCTGGCAAAAACAAAAGGAACCGTAATCAACTTTGCTTCCGGAGCAGGTCTTTTCGGCAACTACGGACAGTGCGCATATGCAGCTGCCAAAGAAGGCGTCCGCGGCTTAACCCGTGTAGCGGCAACCGAATGGGGCAAGGACGGCATCAATGTCAACATCATCTGCCCTCTCGCATGGACTTCCCAGCTTGAAAAATTTGAACAGGCTTACCCCGAAGCATTCAAAGCCAACGTAAAAATGCCCCCCATGGGTCACTACGGAGACGCAGAAAAAGAAATCGGACGTGTCTGCGTACAGCTCGCCTCCCCTGACTTCAAATTCATGACCGGCGAAACCATCACCCTCGAAGGCGGCCTCGGCCAAAGACCGTAAACAGAAACCAGCCGGGAGGCAGTCATACAAGTCTGTGAGGAGCGTATTGGGTGCTTGCACCCCCTGGCTCCGTTCAGACTTCGTATGACTGCCTCCCGGCGTCCCCTGGACACTCATTTATTGTCCCGATTCCAAACGGTTACTTATAACCTACTGATACCATTACTTATGTCATTACTTATGCCATGCCTTCCGCCCATACAACTCTGTTACGTCTTCGATTTTAGCAAGCAATTCATCGGTTATTTCCCCGGGCAGCAATCTCCATTTCCAGTTCTTTCCAAGCGTGGAGGGCTGGTTCATGCGGGCCTCATTTCCGTAGCCGAGGTAATCCTGGATGGGAATGATACACATACGGGCTACACTCTGCATTACAAGATAAATGATTTCCCAGTTCAGCTCTTCATCCGGCGTATGATCGTTGTGAAGGTAACGGCGTACCATCGCGCGTTCTTCATCGGAGATATTCTGATACCATCCCGCCAGCGTTTCATTATCGTGTGTTCCGGTGTAAACCACGCTGTTTGTCGGGTAATTGTGCGGCAGATAGTCACTGGCGCTGCCGGTGTCACGGGAGTCAAATGCAAATTCCAGCACCTTCATGCCGGGGAAGCCGCTGTCTCTTACCAGCTGACGGACAGCATCCGTAACATAGCCCAGATCTTCCGCGATAACCTCTTTTTCTCCCAGACGTGATTTCATCACATGGAACAATTCAATTCCCGGTCCTTTTTCCCAGTGACCGTTTCTTGCCGTTTTTTCACCGTAGGGAATCGAATAATATTCATCAAATCCCCGGAAATGATCGATTCGCACGACGTCATAAATCCTGAAGCAATAGGAAAGTCTGGACATCCACCAGTCATATCCTGTGTGTCTGTGATAATCCCAGCGATACAGAGGATTGCCCCAAACCTGTCCGTCCGCTGCAAATCCATCAGGCGGGCAGCCTGCGATTGCGATCGGGAGGTTATTTTCATCCAGCTGAAATAACTGGGGATTTGCCCAGGTATCCGCGCTGTCAAATGCTACGTAGATCGGAATATCGCCGATGATACGGATTCCCTTCTGATTTGCATAGGACTTCAGAGCCATCCACTGTTCCATGAATTTAAACTGCAGATATTTGTAAAATTCCACATCAAAATACAGCTCCTTACGGTAATAATCCATCGCATAGCCATAATGTTTGCGGATATCCTCGGGCCATTTATCCCAGCTGACATTGTCCATTTTCTTTTTTACTGCCATAAACAGGGCGTAGTCATCCAGCCACCATGCATTTTCCTCCTGAAAACGGATAAAATCAGGATTTTCCGCTATTTTGCTCCGCTCGTAGGCTTTGCGCAGAAGAGGATAACGGCCTTCATACATCGCTGCGTAATCCACGGTTCTCGGGTCGCTTCCCATGTCCACCGCATCACATTCTTCTTTTGTTAAAACACCTTCTTCAATCAACGCTTCCAGGCTGATAAAATACGGATTTCCCGCAAAGGTAGAGAAAGACTGATACGGAGAATCTCCGTGGCTTGTCTGGCCAAGCGGCAGAATCTGCCAGTAACGCTGTTCAGCCTGCACCAGCTGATCTACAAATTCATAAGCGCTTTTTGAAAAGCACCCGATCCCATATTCGGACGGAAGACTGCTCACAGGCAGCAAAATTCCACACTCTCTCATTTTGTTTCCTCCAATTAAAACTTGTCCGATTTCAGATGAAACGCAGTTCGGGTTCATTTAAACCCATCCAACTTCGCACGAAACACCATTTTGTTTCATCCAAAACGATCTGATTCAACCAAAAAGAGGCGCCTGTGAAAAGGCACCTCCATCATCGTTATAACGTTTTTTACTTGATCGCGCCTTCTACCATACCTGCCATAATCTGCTTCTGAGCAAACAGGAACAGGATTACAATCGGTATCATAGCAAGGAATGCTGCACCCAGAATTAAATCCCACTGTTTTACGTATGAACCTACGAAACTGGTTACCGCTACAGGCAGAGTTTTGATCTTGCCGTTCAGACCCAGCATCAGGGAAGGAAGCAGGTAGTCGTTCCAGATCCACAGTCCGTTCAGAATCAGAACAGTTACTTCTACAGGTTTTAATAACGGGAAGATAATACGGAAGAAAGTTCCTTCCGGTGAACATCCGTCAATCCATGCTGCTTCTTCCAGTTCATAAGGAATACCTTTTACAAAACCGTGAAGAATAAATACTGACATCGCGCCGCCAAATCCAAGGTAAGCAAAGATAATACCCTTGTAGCTCTGCATCATCTGAATACCAACAAAATTACCTACATCACGGAAAGTGGAAACCAGAGGAAGCATAACTACCTGGAAAGGAATAACCATAGAAGATACGAACAGCATAAAGATTACATTGGACCATTTTGTCTTGTTACGGCAAAGAACCCATGCAGCCATACCGGAAGTTACAGCCAGTAAAATAAGGGAAACTACTGTAATAAACAGTGAATTTGCAAATGAAGACCAGTAACTGAAGTTCTGGTTGTTGATAACGCCGTTCAGATTGGTCAGCATCTGTCCCCAGTTCTTGGGCAGGGAAATCGGGCTGGTAACGATATCAGCGCTGACCTTTGCAGCGTTGACTATTACCAGATAAAAAGGAGACAGAGTATAAACTGCAAATATAATACCAAGAATTGTACAGATAATTGTTCTGACTTTTGCACTCATTATAATTCAACCTCCTTTTTCTTGCTGATTGTAACCTGAGTAAGGGATACTACTGCCAGGATTACAAAGAATACTACAGCTTTTGCCTGACCTGCAGCGTACTGATTTCGTCCGATTGCTGTATTATAAATGTTCAGAGCAAGGAACTCTGTTGCCTGATAAATGTTATCTCCCATGATACGGGCAGGAGCACCTGCTGTTAACGCAAAGTTCAGATCGAACTGTTTGAATGAGTTAACCAGTGTCAGGAAAATACATACGGTAAAGGTATTCATGATCATGGGGATTCTGATCTTGGTCAGAGTAACCCATGCATTCGCACCATCTACGCTGGAAGCTTCAATTACTTCCTTCGGTACTGTCTGCAGACCGGTTATATAGATCATCATAATATAACCTGCATACTGCCAGCAACTTACGATCAGGATTGCAACAAATGCCAGGTTCGGGTCGGAAAGCATGGATGCGCCATCCATAATGAACTCAGGCAGAACCTTATTGAATACGAACTGCCATACATAACCAAGTACGATACCACCGATCAGGTTCGGCAGGAAGAAAGCTGCACGGAAGAAATCGCGGCCTTTCAGCTTGGAAGTACAAAGCAGAGCCAGAGCAAACGCTACCAGATTTACCAGAATCATATTAATAACGGTAAAGAGGAAGGTTACTACAAATGAGTACAGATATTCTCCTGACTTGAACATATTGATGTAATTTGACAAACCTACAAACTTTGTAAGTGATACACCATTCCAGTCAGTCATTGAATAAAAAATACCAGCTGCGAAAGGCAGCAGAACGGTAACAGCAAAACTAAATACAAGCGGAAGCAGGAAAATGATATTGATAATCATACGATGCTTCTCGGTGGGCAGTTCATACAGACCAACAAGCAGGATAACAACACCAGCTATCAGCATTGTTCCACGCATTGAATTGGTACTTCCGGTAAAGTCCATAACCAATGCAATCACCGACAGTACCAAACCTGCAGCTATTGCTGCCAGAGAAAACGTTTTCTTAGCAGGAGACACTTTTCCCATAGAATACTCCTTTCATCTTACATAAATATCCGATAATTGTAAAACTACAGTAACTGTTCAGCTTTCTGTTTCTATTAAACAAGCTGCTTCTATTAAACTGTTTCTATAATAAACTGCAAATGAACTTAAAAAGCTGAACTACTCGTAAATTGTGAATAAAAAATATGGGCAGACCTGCGCTGCCCATATTCCGGTTTCAATCCATCATACAGGGCTCATATCTGCAGAACATCTCTGCATTTTCTGAGTTTCACTGTTATATTACTGATTCATGTAAGCCTTTGTCTGAGATTTCATCATCTTTACAAAGCCTGCATTGTCCAGATCGCCCTTTGCGTAGGATTCTAAGATACCACCGATACATCTCTGTGCATAACCTTCTTTCAGGTTGGACCAATCCCATGCATAAGTATTGTCATCTGCGATATACTGGCTTACGCTCTTAGCCAGAGGTGTGCTGGGAGATAATTTGCAGCTCTTGTAAGGAGATACCATACCGCATTCTTCAACGAGGCACTTCTGACCTTCTTCGCTTGTTGCAAGGTAATCAAGGAACTTCTTTACTGCATCGAGGTTCTTGCCGTCTTTGTATGCGCACCACCATGAAGGAGAATCAGCCAGAATACCAGTCATATCTTCTTCTGTAAATGCTAAAGGAGCAATACCGCTGTCAAATTCACCGTTGTAATCTTTGAAAGATACATCAATCCAGTTACCCTGTGTAATAAATACGCTCTTCTTGTTCATCCACTGTGCCATCTGATCATCGTAAGTACCGGAAATCAGGATCTTCTGATCGGAGTACTTGCATAACAGTTCAAAGAACTTACCGAACTGAGCCAGACGTGCATCATCAAACTCACCTTTGCTGATCTGATCAAAGATGGACTTGTCATCTCTTGCCTGACCGCCGCTTGTGTAGTAACCGAATACATGGTTACCGCTTGACCAGTACATCTGACCTGATTCTGCTGCTACAGAGCAAACTGCATCAATGCCAAGTTCTTCTTTCATGCCGTCAAGCTTTTCAAATGCTGCCTTAAAGCCTTCGTAGTTGATCAGAGTTGCAGGATCGATACCTGCTTTATCAAGCATCTCTTTATTATAAGTAATACCATGACCTTCTACTGCGTAAGGGAAACCAACTACCTTGCCGCTGTCATCTGTATAAGCCATATCGGTATCTTTTGCGAATGCACAGTCACTGAGGTCTGCTACCTGATCTTTCCAGTTTGCAAAGTCACCGTCGCCGCCGATTACGAACAGATCAGGCATATTGCCGGCCTGATAATAACCTTTGATCTGACCCTGGATATCAACGCCACCGCCCATGGACTCAATTGTAACGGCCTGTCCGGTTTCTTCTTCATAAGCCTTTGCAAATGCTTTCAGCTGTTTATCAATTTCAATCTTACCATTAATGATACGGATTGCTTCGCCGCTTCCGGATTTGCTGTCGCCGCCCTTGTTGTCGCCGCCGCTTGTGTTTCCACCTGAGCTGCCGCATGCTGCCAGAGAAGCTACCATTGCTGATGCAAGTAATAAGGATACTAATTTCTTTTTCATTGTTCTACCTCATTAATCATTCATTGTCATTTTTAACAAGTTCTTCGTGCTACCTTTTGCGCATAAGGTTCTTACGTGACTGTAGTATAACACTCTTTCCCACAAAAATCAATACCTTTTTCGCATAAGTTTTATTTTTTTAATGAGCCTCCATTATTTTTGCACGAATCGTACATTTTTTATGTACAAATTGTATACGTTTAAATACAAGAAACGGGCATTGCGACTTCCTTATGCGGATATGCAATGCCCGTTTTTGTTGTTTTTTATCGTTATATAGTTTTTTATCCTCTTGACCGCCTTTATCATTCTTATCAAAATCAGTCATTTTCGCCAGAATTATTCAGTACTTTTACCGAATCGCGAATCACCAGCTCAACCGGAAGACGAATCTCCCTTTCCTTGACCTTTTCCCCGTTGATCAGCTTGAGCAGCGTTTTCACAGCCACATTTCCCTTACAGGCAACATCCTGATCCACGGTTGTCAGAGCCGGGCGAACAATTCTGGAATACGTATTATTGTCAAAACCGGTTATGGACAGATCCTCAGGAATACGAACCCCCTCATCTATCAGATAGTTCATGATCGTTGCTGCATAATAATCCGAACAGGTCATAAACGCAGTATAGTTTTTTGACCTTTCCAGAATTTCCCGTCTGCTGGATTCCTTCTCTTCTTCTCCCGGTCGGATGATAATAAGATTTTCCTCCGAAGGTTCGATTCCATATTCCAGCAAAGCCCTCTGATGTCCCTTATAGCGAATATAATCAACACCCGCCATATTATCAGCCAGAAATGCAATCCGACGATGTCCGCTGTCCAGCAGATAACGGGTCATTTCATACGTTCCGGCCTCATCATCCAGCCCCACATTAATATATTTTGTAATTTCTTTCGGGAGATAGCTGTCGATCAGCACCATCGGACGCTTCATCTTGCTGCGGATACGTACAAAATCATCGTGTACCATTCCCACCAGCAAAACTCCGTCTGCGTTCCATGAAGACATATATTTCATAATATCTGCTATATCATTTGATATATAAAGCATCATAAAATACCCCTGTCTGCGGATTTCCGCTTCCATAGCGCCAATCAGCTCACCAAAGAACGGATCCGCAAGAATATTCGGATACTTATCCATTCGGCTTTTTATCGCTACTCCTATAATTTTGGACTGATTCTGAGCCAGATTTCTGGCATTAATATTAGGGACATAATCGTACTGCTCCAGAAGCTTCTGTACCCGTTCCACAGTCTGAGGTGAAACCTGACTGGTCTTTCCGTGGATTACATTGGAAACTGTTGTCGTACTGATTCCCAGCATTTCTGCCATATCCTTTATCGTTACCATGAGCCCTGCTTTTCCTCCTCCTCAAATTCAAAGGTTTTGACAAAAGTGTAACATATCTGTAATCAATTATCAATCCTCTGTACAGGGAAAAAGTCTTTTACCAAACCTGAAAAGCGGGAACGAATACCAAGGGCATCACAATAACTTGTCAGCAATCGCTCAAATTCCGATTCAAACATTCGTCCACCTCCATTCCTATCTCTAAAGAATTTCCCAATGTCCCTTTTGGCTGCTTCCGACTCTCTGAATGACCTTGTTTTTCTTCAGCTTATTCAAATAGTATTTTATCCTGTCTACTTTCCAATCCAGCTCCATTGCCA
>JAUNPP010000011.1:10790-40255 GCA_030536685.1 Lachnospiraceae bacterium | reverse complement strand
CGTTGGTCATCAAGGTGAATCCGCAGTCACCGATACCGTAGAACCATTTTAACGCTTTGCTAAGTTCCTTCTTTTGAGGTTTGTTTTGATTATTACTCATTACGTTTCACTTCCTTTTTTCTTAAATAAACCGGTTCTTAAACCGATTCAATCGAAATGTACAATGAGTATTATATATAAAAAAAGTACCTTTGTGAATGAGACAGTATGTTCCAGATTCGGCCGGTGAAATAAAACACTTTGTGCAAACCGCTTATAAAACAAATAAAAAAGGAACGGCGCTAAACAGGATGCACAATACCTGCTTCGCGCCGCTTTCATGAAAAACTGCTCGTTTTTTCTATAGATTATTTGTTTTTTGCAGCTTCTGCCAGGCGGATACGGCTGTAACGGTATAATTCTTCTGCCAGGTTGACTGCGCGGTCTGTTTTGTTGTCGCGCAGACGGCAGGCAAAACGGCCTGTAACGCCCAGATCGTCTACTGTTTTGTGGATATGGGCAATTGCATCTTCGTCGCTCATATCTTCGGGAATGATGTAGAGCGTACACTGCGCCAGATCTTTTCCGTATTCTTCGATAATGGCTTTTTTATCATTGGCGGAGTCCTGTCCTTCCCACGCGTCGAAGCCTGCTTCGATGATCTGAGGCATCAGCGTGCCGATACAGCCGCAGGAGTGGAAGCAGATGAACATGCCCATATCGTGGGCGGCCTGAACAAGCTTTGTGTACTGAGGCAGGAAAAGCTCTCTGAAGATTGCAGGGGAGAAGAAGGTGCTGATCTGTGTGCCCATATCATCATGGAACAGGATCATATCGGTGTGATAAACATCCTTTGCGATTTTAAACAGTCCGATCAGCCATTCCACCAGTCTGTCGTAAAATTCGGTCAGTGTTTCCGGTTCTTCGAGCAGGTAGCAGAAGGTATCTTCAAAGCTGGTCAGATCGGCGGTACGTTCAAATAAACCGTTTACGATAACGAAGTAGGACAGTCTGTCCTTTGCAATGCGGCCCTTGTAGTTTTCTTCATAATCCTTCTGCCAGTCGATCTCACTTAAATCGGGGAAAACAAGCTCTTCTTTCCAGTTCGTGATGTCAGATAATCTTCTGGTGCCTGGTTTTACCATGGCAGCCTTTGTAAGCGGCTCAAAAACCCATTCAATACCGAACCAGTCGGTGCCGCCGAAGTTGCGGGCTGCTGCATCAAGCATTACGGTGGGCTGGATCGCGTTGTTGTCAATTGTCTGATTGGGAACCCATAAAGGCATCTCTCCCCGCAGCATGCGGAGCATATTTTCCTTGGGTGTGATCGGATAATTGTATCTGGGTACGTTGCAGTCGGGTGCGCCGTAAATGCCGGGCATGCTGTACTGACCGATTACCTTTAATTCATCTTCATTAAAAACTGCTGCCATAATAATCCTCCTGTGCATGTGTTTTTTAATTCATGTGTTTAAATTCACGTTCCTGATTCATGTGTTTAAATTCATGTTCTTTAATTCGTGTGTTTTTCAAGTTCGGATAACAACATTATAGGGGGCTGCCGCCGGAAATGGAATGCGATAGTAGGATGCAAATTTCTCTTCCCGAATGCGACAGAGTGTAGTATGAATCAGCCGGATATATCGTCCGCATTTTTCGTATTTTCCTTCTGGTGCTGCATCAATCCGAGTGAAAACTGCAGGTAGATCCGTTCTTTTTCATCGGACCAGTCTATTCCGGTCAGCGCTTTGATCTTGCGGAGGCGGTAAAAGAGGGTGCTTCGGTGGAGAAACAGCTCTTTGGAGGTCTGTTCCGCATTTTGTCCGTGCTTCATGTAGATCTGCAGAGTCTGATACAGCTGCGTGTTATTTTTCCGGTCGTAATCCATTAAGACAGGCAGTTTGCCGGAGCAGATAAATTCCGCAGGCAGTTCCTTACAGACCATGTCAAAGATATAATCCATGACGTAATCCTGATAACGGTGGATCCAGATAGTCGGCTGCCTGAGATTTCCGTAGTACAGGGCAAGCGAGGCCTGCTGATAGCACCAGGGAAAATGCATAAAATCGGAAAATTGGTTGCTGATACCGGTTTTTAACAGTCCTTCCCGCACGATATAGGTCAGGTCATTGATACATTCTGACAGCTCACGCCCATTTTTAGTCAGATTAAGCAGAACCAGGATGTTATCTTCATAAGAAAATGCATGGCAGTCTTTTAGCGTTGCTTCAATATAATTGCAGGTATTGACAACAGACATCAGCTCCCGGTCGCGGTCTTCCAGCGCCATTTTAAAACAGACATAGCAGTCATCAATTTCCCAGCCGGTTGTAGAGAGGATTCCGCAGATTTTCTTCCTGTCAGTCAGTTTCCTGCTTACCACATTGCTTAAGAAGGTCTCAAAAGGACGGGAAAATGAGGTATCCTCCGTGTTTCTTCTGCGAAGAAGTACGCGAAACAGCTTTGCCAGATGCTCCAGCGCCAGATGCTGCCCCTTGCGCAGCGGGGTGTTAAGCTCATCGATACAGATACGGCCCTCGTATCTCCCAAAATCATTCCAGATATTGATATACAGAACCCGATATCCCACCTGGTCAAACGGAAAGATCTGTGCGCCTTCAGTGGTCAGCGTATCAAAATAAACCGGGCTGACCTTGAAGTTGTTGATCAGTTCGGAGGAAAGCATATAGAGCCCCGTTCGCTCATCCAGGTCCCAGGAAGCCATGTTCTCCTGATGAGAAGGGCAGGCGATGATATAAAACTGAGAATTATGCACGAAAAGAGGGTTTTTAAAATAATGAAATGCCGACCTGCACAAATCGCTGATATCACCATTATTATTTAAAATGGTCTGCATTTCCTCATTCCACTGCTGGTTGTGCTGAAACACTCTCTGAACAATATCGTAAAGAGCAAACAGATCAAGGCTGTTGCGGATTATAATAAGAGAAAAACTGCCATAGCGGTAGGAAGCAGGCGGATTGCCGATTACAATAAGAGAACAAAGCTTCGCACCCGCAGAAGGCAGGATTCCAGGAAGCTTATTAGCAGCAGCCAGATAGACGCAGTTCGATTCAAGCTCTGCCTGTCCATGATAGAAATTCACCTGAGACAATCTGCCTTTATCATTACCCGGAAAAAACTGCAGATCAATCCCCTCATCCTCCAAAGCATCAGCAATCATCTGCATATTCAGAAGAAAAGAAAAATTTTCCTGCGCAGGAAACGGTTCCTTTAGTCTCCCCTTGAAATCAATATATTGCTCCATAATAAATCCCCCTCTGTCCCTGATATAAGCAGCATCCAAAACCATACGATCCTACCCAACGCCCGGCAGCAATCTGCTTCTATATCATATAGTATATATGGCAGTAGTTTAACAAAATTTCCAAAAAATTACAAATAAAATCATGCGTTTACCGTGTGGTTCGGGGATCCGCTGTTACTGCTCACACCCCGTTTTATTTAGCGCTATTCCCAGACCATGATTAAAGTAAATAAAAATTGTTAAACTCACACGTCTATCCTCCCACAGCTGTTCAGCATTTCATGACAGTAAAAGCTGCAAAAACCAGCAAGATGTCTATGATACAGGTCTGCAAGGGGCGTATTGGTGCTGAAAGCACCCCTTAGCCCCGGTCAGACCTGTATCATAGACATCTTGCGTCCCCTGGACACCCCTACTGTCCGGAAATCTCTGAACAGTAATCATCCACTTGTTGACAAAAACGTTTAAAGGTATTTAAATATATATTAAGAATAAGTTATTGAACAAAGTTCTTTCATCTGCGGTTGAGAGAACAGGGGGAGGAAAATGAATGCCGTTTTTGAAAATACAAAAAAAATAGTTCTTGGTATTGATACGGGGGGAACTTATACGGATGCGGTGGCTTGTGATGGACAGAGCCATAAAATTTATGCGGAGGCGAAATCGCTGACTACAAGGCAGGATCTGTCTGTTGGGATCAGCAATGCGCTTTCACAGCTTCCTGGGGAATATCTTCGTCAGGCGAGCCTGGTATCGCTTTCTACAACGCTGGCAACAAATGCTTGTGTGGAGAATAAGGGCTGTCGGGCGCTGCTGATTTTGTTTGGTATGGATGAAGCAAGTGCGAGAAGGCTGGGTTCTGAATTTGGCGGATTTGATACGGATGATATCTGGTGTATTGAAACGGATACCCATATGGACGGAACGATTGGGAAAATGCCGGACTGGGAAGAATTTGGAAGGATAATTCAAAAACGCTATGCCGGTTATGAGGCATTTGCGCTGGTGGAGATCTATGCAAAGCAGACGGGAGCCTGTCTGGAAAAGAAAGCAAGGGAGACGATAGCAGCAGTACTTTCCAGGCCGACAGTGTGCGGACATGAACTGTTTTCGGAGATCAACGTCCTTAAAAGAGGGGCTAATGCCATGCTGAATGCGCGTCTGGTGCCTTTGATCGATCGCTTTTTAAAGGCGGTAGACGTATCGCTTAAAGAGCTGGGTGTTCAGGCGCCGGTGATGATCGTGCGAAGCGACGGAACTTTGATGTCCCGCGAATTTGCAGTGACGCATCCGATTGAGACGCTGCTGTGCGGCCCTGTTGCGAGTGTGATTGGCGCAGAAAAGCTGACAGGATGTGACACGGCGATGATCGTGGATGTTGGCGGAACGACCTCCGATGTGGCGCTGCTGAGAAAGAAAAGCCCGGTTCGTGTGGAGGAAGGCGTGCATATCGGCGGCTGGACCACATTTATCAAGGGACTTTTTGTGGATACCTTCGGTCTTGGAGGGGATACGGGCGTTCGTTACCGGGAGAAAAAGCTGTTTCTGGATACGAAAAGGCTGATTCCCATCTGTATTCTGGCCTCGCGTTATCCGGAAATTACGGAGGAACTGAGAAAAATTGCAGAGGGACAGTCGACGCATACCCGGTTTATCCATGAATATCTGGTGCTGCAGCATCCGCCTGTTAAGCCGGAAGAATACAGCGAAGAGGAACAGAGAATCTGCAGGCTGCTTAAAGAGCGTCCCTATGCGCTGCTTGATGTAAGTAAAAAGCTGGATTTATCGCTGTACCGAATTGACACAGAGCGATTGGAGCGGGATGGAATTATCTTAAGAAGCGGCCTGACGCCTACGGATATCATGCATTTAAAAGGAGATTTTGATGTTTTCTGCAAAGAAGCTTCTTTTTTTGCTGCCTCTTATGTGGCAAAAAACCTGTACATGAATGTGGAACGGCTGTGTGATCTGGTATACGACCGGGTAAAATACCGTTTGTTTGACAATCTGGCCAGAGTTTTGATAGAACGGGAATATCCGGGATTTGCAGAGATGGACCGGGAAGTTCTGGATCTGCTGCTTGAAAAGCAGTGGAAGGAATTTTGCGAGAAAAAAGAGCTGTCAGGATTCTTTTCGGTCAATATTTCTTCAAGAATGGCAATTGTGGGTCTTGGAGGACCGGCTGCGATTTTTGTGCCGGATGCGGCGCATGCGCTTGGAGCAGAGGTGATGATCCCTGAGCATGCCCAGGTGGCAAATGCACTTGGGGCGGCGCTTGGTCATGTTGCTTATGTGATTACTGTTACGGTAGATGCGGTTTATTCCGAGGAAGCTTCCTATCTGGCGGTAACAAGCAGCGGAGAGCGCAAGCCATTTGAAAAGGATCAGACAGAGGAAGCAATCGGATATGCTAAAAAACGGGCGGAAGTGTTGGCAATTCAGGAGGCCAAAATGAGAGGAATTTCTTATATTCCGCATATTGAGTGGAAACAGAACTGGAAAAATTATCCGGGAACAGAGATGCTGAATCAGATAACGGTTCAGGCAGCTGTTCAGGAAAGGCTGTTCTGACGGAAAGCTGCTTTGTGCAGATAATAATAAAGTACAGCGATAAAGTACTGCAATAAAATATAAAATATAAAAGATATGAGGTATATGTGATGAACTGGTTTGAAAGTTCACTGCAGGTGTTTGAATGGATAGGAACAATTGCGTTTGCGCTGGCGGGCGCTATGGTTGCCGTTGAAAAACGAACGGATTTATTTGGCGTGATTTTTCTGGCGATCACAACGGCTATGGGAGGAGGAATTGTCAGGGATATTCTTCTGGGGTATTTTCCGGCGAGATTTTTTACGAATGATACCTGCCTTCTGCTGTCGCTGTTTTCCGCGCTGGTGATTTTCCTGACGGCAAGGTGCTGCCGGAATTATTATCGGAAAAATAAAATTATTGTGGAAAAGATCAATCAGGTGTTTGATGCGCTGGGGCTCGGGGCGTTTGCCGTGTCGGGCACACAGATGGGAATTGAAGCAGGCTATGGCGACAATGCGGTTTTTGTGATCTTTTTGGGGATGACAACTGCTGTAGGCGGCGGTATCATACGGGATCTGCTTCTTGGAGAAATCCCCTTTGTTCTGCGCAAGCATATTTATGCGGTGGCAGCGATTTCAGGCTCCTGTATCTGTTACCTGATTTATTGCAGCGAGCTTTCCCTGCTTACGGGGATGGCGGTCGGTCTGACCCTTACGTTTCTGCTTCGTATGTGCGCGATTCGGTTTGAATGGAATCTTCCGAAGGCGTTCTGAAATCTGCAAACGTTCTGAAATCTGCAAAAGATCAGGTTTTTGAAAAAAATTGAAACTATGTCCGTTTGTATTGCGTCTAACTGATGTACAGAAACGCAGAGCAGGTTTATCCCTGATATCATAACATATGAGGTAGAAAAATTGAGTCGATCGAAAAACAGTTTGGATGATTTGCTGCAGCAGGAACTGTTGGAGAATTACGAAAAATATTATCATCTTGTATATACATATGTGAAAAATAAAGAGGATGCGCAGGATGTGATCCAGGAAGGCGCGTATAAGGCTATTATGAACAGCCATAAGCTCAAAAGCCGGGAATATGTTTCTACCTGGGTTTACCGGATCATGGTCAATGAAGCGCTGACCTTTCTTCGAAAAAAAAGACAGACGGTAGAACTGGATGAGCTGAATATGACAGCTGCAGTTGACTGTTATGAAGATGTAGATCTGTCACAGGCTCTTTCTGCGCTGCAGGAGCCGGAGAAAAGCATTATCCTTCTCAGATATTTTGAAGAGCTGAAGCTGGAACAGATTGCAAAGAAACTGAATCTGAATGAAAATACAGTAAAAACAAAGCTTTATCGTACATTGAGATATCTGAGAACTCAGCTGTGATACAGGAGAGAACGTAAAATGAAGCAAAGCTACATGGAAATAAAACCGCCCGAGGATGGAAAAGAAAGACTTCAGAAGGTGATTGCGTCTGCCAGAAAGAAAAAACGAAGACAGACGGTTTTCCGGTATCTGAAAAATACAGGATTGTCAATGGCAGCAGCCCTGGTGTTTTTTATATCCGCCGTCAATATGAACAGCTCCATGGCAAGCGCTATGGCAGAGATACCGGTTCTGGGAGAGCTTGTAAAGGTTACGCAATTCGGCAGATATCAGTATGAAAATGGCCGTTTTGAGGCAGACGTTTCGGTGCCGCATGTGAGTGTGGATACCGATTCCAGGGCGGAAGTTAAAGATGAGGACGCCAGCCGGGAGCAGGTCAGGGAAAAAACAAAAAAATCCGCTGCGCAGATCAATCGGGAAATTGACCGGATGACCGATATCCTGATCAGCGAATTTAAACAGACTGTCGATCTGGGAGTAAGCTACAACGGGTTATCCGTCAGCAATGAAGTGATAACCAACACAGAAGACTGGTTTACCTTAAAACTAACTGTTGACCAGATGGCAGGAAGCAGCTCTGAAACAGTGTATTATTATCATATTGATAAGCGTACAGGAGAAGTGGCGCAGTTATCCGATCTGTTTAGAAAAGACAGTGATTATCAGGATAGCATCAGCCGGGAAATCAAACGCCAGATGCGCAGGCAGATGAAAGAAGATGAAAAATGTGTTTACTGGCTGGAGGAAAGCGACATACCGGAGTGGAATTTTAAGACGATTACCTCAAAACAGAAGTTTTACTTTAATAAAAAGGGAAACCTTGTAATCTGCTTTGATGAATATGAAGTAGCTCCCGGATATATGGGCTGCCCGGAATTTGAGATTCCGCAGAAATTAACCCAATCGCTAATGCAGAAAACAAGCAGCAGGGGCGAAGAGTAAAAAAGAGAAGTTCTTCCAATTTCTGGAAGGACTTCTCTTTTTTGCTCTTTTTTGGGGAAGGACTATTCTTTTTTTACTTTTTCCTATTCTGCAGTTTGAGGGAACTGGTTTAATTTTGTTTTCCGCGCTTTCCAGTCAGGAAGAAAAAGCTCCAGATAGTGGTAAAAGCGTTTGCTGTGGCTGGGTTCGATCAGGTGGCACAGTTCGTGGACGATAACGTATTCCAGGCATTCTAATGGCTTCTGTGCCAGATAGAGATTAATCCAGATGCGGCCGGCAGAAGTATTGCAGGTTCCCCAGCGTGTTTTCATGATCTTTATATGAAATTCGCAGCAGTGCACATTCATGACGGGCTCCCAGTGTGACAGGATCTGCGGGACAATTGCCTTGAGCTGGCTCCGGTACCAGTTAAAGAGAAGGGCTTTGCGCTGTTTTATGCTGCTGTTCGGATGTACATACATATGGATATTGGTCTGATAAAGTTCTACGTAAGGATGGATATTGGTTGTGATGACATCCAGATACATAGGATGTCCCCAGACATAGTGGGTTTCGCCTGTGATATAGTTCTGAGGGGGTGAAAAATGGGTGTAGGAGAGATTAAGCTCCTTTGTTTTCTGGCGGATCCAGGTAAGATGTGACTGTGCAAATGCGGCAGCCGCTTCATCTGACATATCCAAGGGTGCAGAAATCTGTATGCTTCCGTCATTTGGAAGTATACGCAGATAGACGTTTTTAATTGGTTTTCTCCTAAGCAGAATGGAAAACTCTGCAACCTGAATGATGCTTTCCTCGAAATACTGATTCATATTTTTCATGTCTGGTATATTGAAATCCCTCCTCAAAACAGCAGATTTATACTGTTAAATATAGTATATACCATATCTGTGAAAATTAAAGCAGATTTATTTCATGTTTTTCAATTTATTTTTAGCGAAAATATGTAAATTCTCTTTTATGCGCTTAAGTTCCAGCAGAAAAAACAGATGAGAATGGAAAAAAACGGGAATTATATAAAAAATGTCTAAAAAAATGAAAAGAAATGAAAGTAGAAAAAAACTTTAAAAAGAAAGGAAAATTGCAAATAATTCACAAAATAGATAAACGTAAGCGCAAAAGGTCTTTCGAAAAACGAGCAAACTATACAAGTATAAAGAAAAAATGTACAAAACATATAAAAAAATATTTCAAAAATAGTAAAAATTACGATATACAAATGAAAAAATATTTCATAAAATATCAACATAAGTTACAGATACAACAGAAAAACAAAACTGTTTATCGTAAAAAACTGCCTCAAAAGAAAAACGAATGAAAAAAACTTTCATTATTTGCGAATGGAGGCAAGACACAATGTGGGGTACATATGAATGTATCTGATTTTGAGAAAGGAGAGGTATTTTATGAAAAAAATCTCAAAATTTGCAGCACTTTTATTAGCAATGATTTTGCTGGTAAGCAGTCTGGCCGGATGCGGCGGCGGAAAAGATAAGAAACCGGCAGACTCAGGAAAACAGCCGGAAGCGACAACAACTGCTTCAGACGGCGCATTAAAACTGGCTATTACAACAGGCGACGGTTCTTCAACAGATGATAAGATTCCGACACCCTGGTACAATCGTCAGATGGCAACAAACCTGATGTTCCGTTCTCTTCTGAAAGCAGACAGCACACTGAGCAAGACAGAAGCAGATCTGGCAGAGGTTACCGTTTCTGAAGATGGTATGGCCTATACCGTAACCCTGAAGGACGGCCTGAAGTGGTCTGATGGAGAAGCATTAACCGTTGATGACGTAATCTTCTCAATCGAGACAGCACAGAAAACAGCACAGATCAACTCCATCTATACAGCAGCATTCGCTAATATTGCGGAGATGAAAGCAGACGGCAATGTACTGACGATCAGCATGAAGACACCTTACGCTGCAATGATGAACATTCTGTCTCAGTTCGCAATTCTTCCGAAGCACAGCCTGGAAAAAGCAGATCCCCTGTCCTTAGACAGCGATCCTTTCTGGCAGAACCCCGTATGTTCCGGTATGTATTGCCTGGATGAACTGAAAAAAGGCAATTACTTCACTCTGAAACTGAATGAAAACTACGAAGGAACAGCGCCTAAGATCAAAAAGATCACTACATATTTTGTATCTGACTTCGTTACAGCTGCTCAGGCAGGTAATGTAGACTATGTATTCGGCAACGACGCAGGTCTTGTAGAAAAACTTTCCAATATGGAAAACTTTACTACCAATGAAGTAGACGTACTGTTCTACAAATACTTTATCTTCAATATGAAGGGCATTGACGGCAAGGAAAATGAAGCAATGCAGAACGTAGAAGTTCGTAAGGCTTTAATGAAAGCAATCGACCGTGCGACTCTTGCAAACTTATATCCCAACGCTACCGTATTAAACTCCGGTGTACCGAATGAAAATGAAGCATACAACGGTTTTGAATACAAATTTGATGCAGAGGCAGCTAAGAAAGAGCTGGCAGCATCCGGCTACGACATGAGCCGTAAGATCAAAATCTGCTACTATAACAATGACCAGACATCAATCGACCTGATCAACATGGTTGTTTACTATCTGGAACAGATGGGTCTGACTGTAGAAGCAACTCTGTCAAACGACGGTACAACAGACCTGTTTACAACACGTGACTACGATATCGGTTTCAAAGGAAAAGCTTCCTTCTCAATCGATGAATGGTATACAGAATATATGAGTACAGATGCTCTGTTCGCAAACATATTCGGCGGCGGCACTGAATTTGACAGCCTGATCGCAGAATTATCCGCAGCAACAGATCCTGCAAAGAGAAATGAAGTTCTGAAACAGCTTCAGGATCTGGAACAGAAGAATGTATATAAGGTTCCCGCATTTACAGTTGGTACTTATGTATTCACAAGCAATAACGTAAAGATTCCCGAAGGCGTAACATTCTGTAATCCTCTTTACAGCTGCGACCTGGATTTCGAAAACTGGGAACTGGCAAAATAAAAAAACAGAAGCTTACAAGATTAAGTTTCTAATATCCTGTTTCATAAGTTAGATGCAGGGAAGTGATTTCCCGGCAGAAGTAACTCACGACCAGCCTGAGTGAAAATAAAATTTTCATCTCTGTGCAGCATAATGAAAATGGGATGCTGCAGAATTAAATCCGCTTTGCAGCATCCCATTTTTAGAGAGATTTCCGGCAGACGCCGGATACGGGAGGGATTAAATGTTAAAATTCATCATCAAAAAACTTCTTATGATGATTCCCATGCTGTTTTTGATCAGCATTATCGTGTATTTTGCATTGAATATGACGGGAATTGACCCGATCAACTTTATGGTAAGTCCTGAAGTGCTGTCTGCAAACAAGGAAAATGTAGATGCACTGAGGGAATCACTCGGATTGAACGATCCGCTTATTGTACAGTATTTCCGCTGGCTCGGCAACTGCCTGCATGGTGACTTCGGTTACTCCTTCGATGGTTCTTCTATCGCTTCCATCGTTGCAGAACGTCTGCCCTATACATTTGAGCTTGCAGGTTACTCACTTGTTTTATCAGCAGTTATCGGTATCGGCATCGGTATCATTTCTGCAATCCGTCAGAATGGTATTATCGACTACATCGGACGTGTGCTGGCTGTATTCGGACAGGCAGTTCCCCAGTTCCTGGTTGGTATTATCCTGATTCAGATCTTTGCAATCAGGCTTGGCTGGTTCCCTTCAGGAAACCGTATCAGCCCGGATGCGACCAGTCCGATCGCAGATGCATTTTTCCATCTGTTTCTGCCGGTTCTGACGCTTACGATCGGTATGGTAGCCGTTTTGATGCGTTATGCCAGAAATACGATGCTTGATGTATTAAACAGCGATTATATTAAGACGGCACGTTCCAAAGGAATCCCGGAATGGAAGGTTTACTTAAAACACGGCTTCCGTAATGCGATGAAACCGGTACTGGTTATCCTGGTATTCCGTATTCCCATGCTGGTAGGCGGTTCCGTTGTAATTGAAACCGTATTTTCCTACCCCGGTATCGGCCTGACCATGACAAATGCCATTACTTCAATGGATTATCCGGTAGTTCTGATTACAACCCTGATCATTGCAGCTGCAATGTTAATATGTTCCTTTATGGTGGACGTACTGAATGCATTGCTTGACCCCAGAGTACGTCTTGGCGAATAGGAGAGGAGAGAGATTATGAGTAAAAATGGATCTGCAGTCAGTATTAAAGAGCAGAATAAAAGCGCTGCTTCCTCTCTGATGAAGAAAAATATTCGTAAATTCATGAACAATAAGCTGGCTTTGCTTGGCCTGATCGTTATTGTGATCATGACAATTGCCTGTATTGCAGGCGCTGTTGCCGGTGTGGACTATAATACACCGAACCCTACGGTTTTAAAACAGGCGCCGGGAAACGGCCATCTGTTCGGAACCGATACGATCGGACGTGATCTGCTTGCGAGAGTTCTTTACGGTGGATGCTACTCCATCTTTATCGGAGTGTTCTGCTCCGTACTCAGTTCTGTAATCGGCGCGATCCTGGGAGCAATCGCCGGATATTTCGGCGGAAAGACAGATGCCTTTATCATCCGTATTTCTGAAATCTTCCAGGCATTCCCTCAGCTGGTACTGGTTATGATGCTGGTAGCTCTGATGAACAAGCGCGGACTGGGAAATCTGCTGTTTATCTTCGTGATAACCGGTTGGATGACAACCTTCCGTATGGTACGAAATGAATTTATGTCACTGAAATCTGAAACCTACGTAAAGGTTTGCGAAGCATTTGGTATGTCGAAAAACAGTATTATGTTTAAACAGATCCTTCCGAATGTTATGTCGCCCATTATCGTATCGACAACAACAAACGTTGCCTTCTTTATCCTGCAGGAAGCAGCCCTTTCCTTTATCGGACTGGGTGTGGCAGACAGTACGCCGACCTGGGGAAATATCCTGAATGCAGCAAAATCGATTTCAGTTGTAACCGATCAGTGGTGGATCTGGCTCTTCCCTGGTCTGGCAATCAGTTTATTCGTACTGGCAATTAACTTCTTTGGTGATGGTCTCAGAGACGTTCTGGACCCCAAACAGCAGTAAGGAGGTACCAAAATGAATCAGGAAACAGATACAAAGAAAGTAATACTGGATGTGAAAAATCTGAATACCAGTTTTGTTTCAGATAAAAAAGAAATCAAAATCGTAAAGGATGTGTCTTTTCAGCTGAAAAGAGGCAGCTGTCTGGCTGTTGTAGGCGAATCCGGCTGCGGCAAGAGCGTTACTATGAACTCCATCATGCGTTTTACCGGAAGAAATTCCAGAGTAAAGGCAGATAAGATCCAGTACAACGCGCTGGAAAACGGCAAAGTAACCGAATATCGTCTGGAAGGAATCAAAAATCCCAATGGACCGGAGATGCGCGCTCTGAGAGGCCCGGATATGTCCATGGTGTTCCAGGATCCGATGTCATCTTTGAACCCTGTTTATAAAGTAGGCGATCAGGTAGCAGAAGGTCTTCTGCAGCACAATAAGGGCATGAAAAAGGCGGAGGCAAAGGCAAAGGTTCTGGAAATGTTCAAAAAGCTGGGAATTCCGGATCCGGAAAACCGTATGAACAACTATCCTCATGAATTTTCCGGCGGTATGAAGCAGCGTGTGGTAATTGCAATCGCCATGATCTGTAATCCGGAGCTGATCATCTGCGACGAGCCGACAACTGCTCTTGACGTAACCATTCAGGCACAGATCATGGAGCTTTTGAAGGAACTGCAGGTAAAAGAAGGAAAGTCCATCATTCTGATCACTCACAACATGGGTCTTGTAGCAGAGATGGCGGATGAAGTATGCGTTATGTATATGGGACGTGTGGTAGAGTTCGGTTCTGCAGAGGATGTATTTGATCACACCACCCATCCCTATACCAAAGCGCTGCTTCGCTCGGTTCCGGTACTGGGACTGGCTGACGGACAGCAGCTTGAAACGATTCCCGGCGCAACTCCCAACCCCGCTGATATCAAGGGCGGATGTGAATTTGCTGATCGCTGTTCTGAGTGTATGGGACGCTGCAGGGAAGGAAAGATTCCTTCATTTGAAGTGTCTCCCGGACATTTTGTACGCTGCCTGAAATTTGACAATTACCCGGAGGTGAAATAATCATGGAAAAGGACAATCGTGAGGTTATATTTGAGATTAAAAATCTTCAGACCTGGTTCCCGATCAAAAAGGGATTTATGAAAAAGACAGTCGGCCATGTAAAGGCTGTTGATGATGTATCCATGAAGGTTTACAAGGGTGAAACTCTGGGTATTGTAGGTGAATCCGGCTGCGGTAAATCAACCTTCGGCAAGAGCATCATGTGTCTGGAAAAGCCGACCGGCGGACAGGTTTTATTTAACTACGGCGGTGAATTTAAGGATATTACGAAATTCAATAAAGAAGAAATGTTTGAATTCCGCAAAAAGGTGCAGATGGTATTCCAGGATCCTTATTCTGCATTGAATCCTAAAAAGAAGATTTACACTTCATTTGAAGAGCCGTTAAAGGTACATGGCATCAGTTCTGAGCAGGAACGTGAAAAAATGATGAATGAAGTGCTGAAAATGGTTAACATCCAGCCCGATTATCTGATGCGCTACCCGCATGAATTTTCCGGCGGCCAGCGCCAGCGTCTTTGTATCGCCCGTGCGCTGGAGGTGCATCCCGAGGTTCTGGTGTGTGACGAACCGGTTTCCGCTCTTGACGTATCGATTCAGGCTCAGGTTCTGAACCTGATGAAGGAAATCCAGAAGGATATGAATCTGACCTATCTGTTCATTGCACATGACTTATCTGTTGTACAGTACATGAGCGACCGTATCGTGGTTATGTACCTTGGAAAGGTAGTGGAAATCGCGGATTCCAAGGCTCTGTATGATGAACCGCTTCACCCTTACACACAGGCGCTGCTGTCTGCAATTCCGGTTCCGGATATCCATCAGACCAAGAAACGCCAGGTTCTTGAGGGCGAAGTTCCGAGCCCGATCAACAAACCGACCGGCTGTGCATTCCACAACAGATGTCCGAAATGTATGGATATCTGCAAAAAGGAAGATCCGGCGCTGTATAGTTATGACGGAAAGGATCACTGCGTAGCCTGCCACTTATATCGCAAAAACGGAGGGAATGCATGATTTACGGAAAACAGAAGGATGCGGGAAGATATCGGGGAATCGATGAAAATCTCGATTTGGCGCTGGATTTTATTGAAAAACAGGATTATTCCGGCGTAGTACCCGGCAAAAATGTTCTTTCCGGAGAAGATGTATATATTAACTGCTTTTCCTATGACACAATGGAATCCTCAGAGGGCTTTTTTGAAGCACACGACAAGTATCTGGATGTCCATGTGGTTCTGGAAGGAAAAGAACGGATCGAAACGGCAGACAGAAGCCTGCTGGAGGAATTTGAAAGCGACCCTGAGACGGATTACACAGGATATCATGGCGTGGCGGAGGCTGTCTGCACAATGAAGCCGGGAGATTTTCTGGTGGTTTTTCCGGAAGACGCTCATAAGGTGAAGGTAAAAGACGAGACCAGCTGCCATGTGAACAAGGCCGTATTCAAGGTGTGGCTGTGTGATAAAAAATAGTGTGGTTGTGTGATAAAAAATGTAGTTGTGTGATAAAAAATAAAGTTTTCCGAAAAAACTGTACGGGCCTGATTTTCCCGTACAGCCTGGAAAACAGATAGCTACAGATGTCTGCTGGACAGCGCTTTTGTGGTTGCTTCCCTGTTTTCGATACTTTGTGTCAGATTGCGGCGGCAATATTCGCTGACCAGAACATCGATAAGAAACAGACTTGAAATCTTGGCGGAAATACTGCCTGACTGGAAAGGGCCTTCATTTGCACCGCAGAGTAAAACGGCGTCTGCCAGTTTGGCTGCGGGAGATTCCTTTTCACGGGTGATCAGTATGATGTGAGCTCCGCAGGCCTTAGCGGGCTTCAGGATGTCTACCATATCCCGGGTGGAGCCGGAGTAGGAAACAAAGATAATTGCGTCCTGCGGTTTCATCAGACTGGAAACCATGGTTTGCAGGTGGTTGTCCTGAATGGCATAAAACTTATCAGAAACGGTAAGAAAACGGGCCCAGGCCTCCATTGCCATAATCATGCTGCCGCCCTGGCCGAAGCAGTATACGCGCTTTGCTTCGCAGAGGATATTGACTGCCAGATTAACGGAATCCGGGTCGATCAGAAATCTTGTCTGGTTGAGGGCGTCGATATTGGCCGCACACAGCCGGTCGCACAGATGATCAAAATTTTCATCGGGTGTTGCTTCTCCGTATGTAGTGTAGTACTGCGTGGAACCGTATGAGGTACAGGCCTTGGCCAGAGCAATCTTCAGGTCGTTGTAGCCGTCAAATCCCAGAGCCTTGCAGAAGCGGAAAATCGTGGCCTCTGCTACCTGACATTCCTTTGCCAGGCTGGAAATAGAAAGATACTGGGCTTTTGCAGCATTTTCAAACAGATAGTCGCAGATTTTGCGTGAAGATTTTGTGAGCTTGGGATAGTGCGATTTTAACTCTTCAAAAAAATCAAATTTACTATAGGTATTCATAATTTTGTCCTTATGTTATTTAGAATGGGAGTTGACAGGGTATAACTCTTTAATTATAGCAATTATAGCATCAGATACTTTTAGCCGCAAGAATAAATGCGTCTGTATCGGCAAATAGACAAAATATTTGAATAGACAGCAGCTGATAAACAATTCTATTTAAGAAAAGGAGAAGTCATGAAAGATATTCAGAAATATCAGGGAATTATTCCTGCTTTTTATGCCTGCTACGATGCAGAAGGAAAAATTGATACAGAGCGCGCAAAAGCACTGACAGAGTATATGATCCGAAAAGGAGTAAAGGGAATCTATGTAAACGGTTCTTCCGGTGAATGTATCTACCTGTCAAAGGAAGAGCGGAAAGCACTGCTGGAAGCGGTAATGGAGGTTGCAAAGGGCAAACTGACAGTAATCTGCCATGTGGCTTGCAACAATACAGCAGATTCCATGGAGCTGGCTGCTCACGCTGAAAAATGCGGCGTTGACGCGATCGCTTCCATTCCTCCTATTTATTTCCATCTGCCCGAATACGCGATTGCACAGTACTGGAATGACATTTCATCCGCAGCTCCCAATACGGAATTTGTAATCTACAACATTCCTCAGCTGGCAGGAACTGCGCTCACTCCCGGTCTGCTGAATGAAATGCTGAAAAACCCCAATGTGATCGCGGTTAAAAACAGCTCCATGCCCGTACAGGACATCGAAATGTTCCTGACAGCAGGCAGAAAAGCCAAAGGCGAAGAAGGCTTTGCTGTATTTAACGGACCCGATGAGCAGTTTATCTCCGGTCGCGTGATGGGCGCTGTCGGCGGTATCGGCGGTACCTACGCTTCCATGCCGGAACTGTTTTTAAAGGCTGATGAACTGGTAAAAGCGGGCGAAATGGCAAAGGCTGCAAAGCTGCAGTATACGATCAACGAGATCATCTACGCATTATGCGGCTGCAAGGGCAATATGTATGCGGTGATCAAGGAAGTGCTCCGCCGCAGAGAAGGTCTGGATATCGGCGGTGTGCGCAAGCCTCTGTTTGATATTGTCCCCGAAGATCATGCACAGATTGAAAAATGCTGTAAACTGATCGATGAAGCAATCAAAACCTGGTGTTAGGAGGATATGTTATGAAGATTATTCGTACAGCCAATTATGAAGAAATGTCAAGAAAAGCAGCCAATATAATCAGCGCGCAGGTAATCATGAAACCCGACAGCGTGCTGGGGCTGGCTACAGGCGGAAGCCCGGAAGGAATCTACAAGCAGCTGATTGAATGGTATAACAAGGGAGATGTGGATTTCTCTGAAATCACAACCATCAACCTGGATGAATACAAAGGCCTTCCCAGAGAAAGCGAACAGAGCTACTGGTATTTTATGCACAAACATTTCTTTGACCACGTAAATGTAAGACCGCAGAAAATCAATGTGCCTGACGGAACCAATCCGAATGTGGAAGAGGAATGTGCAAGATACAATCAGATCATTAAGAGCAAAGGCGGAATCGACCTTCAGCTTCTGGGAATCGGCATTGACGGACACATCGGATTTAACGAGCCCGCTGATACCTATGAGCTGGGAACCCACTGCGTAGATCTGGATGAGAGCACGATTGAAGCAAATAAACGTTACTTTGAAAAGAAGGAGGATGTTCCGCGCCAGGCATTTACCATGGGCATCGGTACTATTATGCAGGCGAAGAAGGTTCTGATGGTGGTAAATGGAGCTGCCAAGGCTGATATTGTAAGAGAAGCATTTTTTGGCCCTGTAACCCCCAGAGTTCCGGCTTCTATTTTACAGATGCATCCCGATTTTACCTTGATCGGAGATGCAGAGGCCCTGTCTAAAATCTGATTGGAAGTGATAGAACGTGATTATTCAAAATGCGAAAGTCTTTGATGTAGAAAAGGGATTTGAAGACAGACCGATCTACCTCTCGGGAGAATTTATTACAGATGATGTAAAGTCTGCCCAAAGTGATGGGAAAATACTGGATGCAGAGGGATTGATGGCAATTCCTGCTCTGGTTGACATTCATTTTCATGGATGCGACGGAGTAGACTTCTGCGATGGAACGGAAGCCTCCATTGCCAGGATCGCGGCATATGAACTGAAATCCGGGATCGGAGCAATTTGTCCGGCTACTATGACCTATGATGAAGAACGGATTGGACAGATTGCAAATGCGGCGGCGGCACATCAAAATGGTACGGGAGCAGATCTGGTCGGCATTAATATGGAAGGTCCTTTCATCAGCATGAAGAAAAAAGGCGCGCAGAACGGAGCATTTATCCATAAGCCGGATGCGCAGATGTTTAAGCGTCTTCAGGAAAAAGCCGGCGGTTTGTTTAAATTATGCTCTCTTGCACCGGAAGAGGACGGGGCAGAGGCGTTTATCCGCGCGGTGAAAGAGGACACGGTGGTATCGCTTGCGCATACCTGTACGGATTATGATACTGCCTGCCGTGCTTTTGAAGCAGGAGCTTCTCACGTTACGCATCTTTACAATGCCATGCCCGGTCTGACGCACAGAGAACCGGGACCGATAGCAGCAGCATTTGAAAAGGGAGCAACCGCAGAGCTGATTGCGGATGGAATCCATATTCATCCGGCAATGGTGCGGCTGACATTTTCCCTGTTTGGCGATGACCGGGTTGTGCTCATCAGCGACAGTATGATGGCGACCGGTCTTCCCGATGGAGACTACGAGCTCGGAGGACAGGCTGTAACCGTTCATGGAAATAAGGCAGTGCTTACGAATGAACCGCAGACGATAGCGGGCAGCGTAACAAATCTGATGAATTGTATGCGCAATTCCGTATTTTCCATGGGGATTCCTCTGGAAAGCGCTGTTAAAGCAGCAGCCTGGAATCCGGCAAAGGTGATTGGCGTTGAAAACAGGTACGGAAGCCTTGGCAGCGGCTGTTACGCGAACCTTCTTCTGGTAAATGAAAAGCTGGAGATCGTGCAGCAGCTGCAGAGAGGAAGGCTGCTGTAAACGAGCGGCGGCTTCTGCTGGGAAAGTGGAAATGAGATAGTTGATAACAGATAGCAGATAATAGATAACAGGAGGTTGTTGTGATGAATAAAGAAGCTGTTTTTGATCAGATTAAACATGGCCTGATCGTTTCCTGTCAGGCATTGACACATGAACCTATGTACAGTCCGAACGGCGGAGTAATGCCTTTATTTGCAAAGGCGGCTGCCATGTCGGGGGCAGTGGGTATTCGTGCCAATACCGTCCGTGATATTACAGAAATCAAACAGGCGGTTGATTTACCGGTGATCGGTATTATCAAAAAGGATTATCCCGGGGTAGTGCAGTATATTACGGTAACTATGGATGAGGTAGATGCGCTGGTTGGCTGCGGCGTTGATATTCTGGCTTTTGATGGAACCAACAATGCGCGTCCCGATGGCAAATATCCGGCAGATTTTATCCGCGCTATTAAAGAAAAATACCCCGAACAGCTGCTGATGGCAGATATTGCGACAGTAGAAGAGGCAAAGGCCTGCAGCGATGCCGGATGTGATTTTGTAGGAACTACGCTTTGCGGATACACACCTGATACCAAAGGGCTGGATGAACTGAATCTGGATCTGATCCGCAAATTATCCGAGACTGTGTCCTGCAAGGTCATTGCCGAGGGTCATGTGCATTATCCGGAACAGGCTAAAAAATGTCTGGAAGCAGGTGCGTTTGCAGTTGTTGTAGGAGGCGCTATTACACGTCCCGCTGAGATCACAGCCAGATTTGTAAGCGCGATCAAGGAGTTTAAATAAGAGAACTCAGGGTTACTGTTCACACTGCATTAAAGGGATTGGGTGAAGATGAAAAAAATATACATGGGGATTGACATCGGCGGTACCGCGGTAAAACTGGGGCTTGTCCGGGAAGATGGAGAAATCCTGGCCCGCATGGAGCAGTCCGTCAGCTTTGACGGTTATCAGACTCCGGTTCTTACGACGGTATTGCTTGCCGCAGAAAAATTCCTGAAAGAAAATCAGACACCAGGCGGCGTGCTGGCAGAGACAATGCCTGTTGGAATCGGTGTCAGTGCAACGGGACAGGTTGATTCTAATGAAGGAGTGATTGCAGGAACCGGCGGCAATATGCCAGGCTGGGAAGGCTCCGTCGTAGGACCGGCTTTGAAGGAAAAATTCAATCTGCCGGTTACTGTGGCAAATGATGCAAACTGCATGTGCCTTGGTGAAAAATGGCTTGGTGCAGCAAAGGACTGCAATGACTTTATTGGCATTACTATTGGAACCGGAATCGGCGGCGGTATTTTCACCGGCGGAAAGATTTTGGAAGGCAGCCGCGGTCTGGGCGGAGAGCTGGGACATTTTATGACACATGCACGGGATGGCGTTTCCTGCACCTGCAAAAACAGAGGCTGTTATGAGCGCTACGCAGCTACAACAGCCCTGGTCAGAAGGGCAAAAGAAGCCGACCCGGAATTAATTGACGGAAGACATATTTTCGCCCGGGCAGAAGCCGGGGATGAGATGGTACTAAAGCTGATAGAAGACTGGATCGAGGAAATCGCAGCAGGCCTGATTGGTCTGATCCACATCTTTAATCCGGAAATGGTACTGATCGGCGGCGGCGTCAGCAGCCAGCAGAAGCTGTTGATCGACCCCCTCGCAAAAAAAGTAAAAGAAGGTGTAATGCCTGCATTTGCAAAAAACCTTACCATACGTTCCGCAGCACTAAACAATGACGCAGGACTTGCAGGAGCAGTGTATTACTACATTCAAAAAAACATATTGTAAAAAATATATTGTAAAACACATAGTATTACAGTAAAATTATATATGAATTTTGATTATCTCTTTAGAAGTTCTTATATGCCGGTATAGCCTGTATTTATAGGCTATACCGGCATTTCTCATATCGGAAGACACTCACATATACTCTTAAATCTGCTTAGGTCTTTGCTATCAAAAGTAGTAATGTCCCATGATGTACTGTAATGCTTTCGGGTTCATTCCCGCATTTGCCATAGTGGTACAGATTAAGGGAGCGTTAAACAAAGCCCTTGAATATATCCAAAATCCCGCAAAGACCGACAAAAAAATGCTTGTGTCCTCTTTCAGCTGATCTTGTGAAACAACAGACATTGAGTTTGACTTTGGCCTGCCACAGGCGTCCTGTATGCCGACTATGGTAAGTTGAAAAAGCAGGTTAAGGAATATGATGTTATCAAGAAGAATATCGACAGTATTTTGAAAGTGGAACATCAGCCGGAACGGGCAAAGGAAACAGAGCGTGGGTAAGCATTGCGGTAGAAATGACAAATGCTTTGTGATATAATCAAAAACAGAAACCGAGAACGGGGGCTATAATTATGAACGATTTAACATATACTACTTCCATGATACAGGAAATTAAAGAATTGTTATCCGGCGCGCGTCAGCGTGTCGCCGTACAAGTAAATACAGAATTGCTGTCTACTTACTGGAATGTTGGCCGCATTATCGTAGAGCATGAGCAGAATAGCCATGAACGCGCAGTATACGGGAAACAGACCTTAAAGGCACTATCTAAAGAGTTAACTAAAGAATTTGGCAAGGGATTTTCTGTTTCCAATATCCAGTTTATGCGTCGCTTTTATCAGACCTATCAAATTCAACAGACGGTGTCTGTTAAATTGTCATGGTCGCATTATTGCGAGCTTTTGACGATTTCTGATGATGATAAACGCAGTTTTTACGAAAAGGAAGCGATTAACTCCGGGTGGTCGATACGGGAAATGAAGCGTCAGATTGCAACATCTCTATATGAGCGTCTGCTGCTGTCCGACGGAAAGGCTAATAAAGAAAAGGTTCTTGCCCTTGCAGAAAAGGGAATTGAAATGGCGCAGCCTGCGGATATGATAAAAGACCCGTATGTTTTCGAGTTTTTAGGATTGCCGGAAAATAAGCCACTTATGGAAAGTGACCTTGAAAAAGCCCTTGTAGAACAAATCGAAAAATTCCTGTTGGAATTAGGGCGCGGTTTTATGTTCGTTGGAACACAGCAGCGAGTAACGCTGAATAATACTCACTACTATGTGGACATGGTTTTCTACAACAAAATTCTCCGCGCTTATGTTCTGATAGAATTGAAAACCGTTAAGCTCATGCCGGAAGCCGTCGGGCAACTGAATATGTACTTGAACTATTATGCAGCAGAGGTAAACGACGAACACGACAACCCGCCTATCGGCATCATTCTTTGTACGGATAAAGACAGCGTAGCCGCTGAATATGCGTTAGGCGGTCTTGCAAATAATATCTTTGCTTCACGATATGTTTCCTATATCCCGAACAAAGAGCAGCTTATCGCCCAAGTAGAAGCTGTATTGCAGGAATGGCACAAAGAGGAAAAATAAGAACTATTTGTGAGGAACAAGAAAATTGAATAGGCGGGAAAACATCAATGATACGACAGATACAAGAAAACGATTTTGATATTGTATGCGATATAGTTAATGAAAACTGGAAAAGGGATAGGGAAAAAACTACTTTACTTTGCAGAACAGCAAGCAAAAGAAAATGGCTATAAAGAAAGCATAATATGGGCGTTCAAAGAAAACATACGCGCGTTATCTTTTTATCAGAAATGTGGATATAGCATAGATAAAGAAGAATACTTAGGAGAACCACAATTTTGGGGGTAAAGGTATCAATCCTTTACCTCTTTGTTTTTGCGTCAGAAAAGCCCTGCAATCAAAGGCTCTTTTCGCCCCTACTGCGTCCGTTAGCCCCACTTCTGCCCAGGAATCTGCAGTTAATTCTCTATCTGCAGGTTACTGCTCACACTCTGTTTTATTTAGCGCTGCTTCCAATCCGTAGTTAAAATAAATAAGAATTGTCAAGCTTACGCGTCTATCTTCTCACAGCTGTTCAGAATTTTATGACAGTAAAAGCTGCAAAAACCAGCAAGCTGTCTATGATGCAAGTCTGCAAGGGGCGTATTGGTGCTGAAAGCACCCCTTAGCCCCGGACAGACTTCGTATCATAGACAGCTTGCGTCCCCTGAACACCTCTACTGTCCGGAAATCTCTGAACAGTAACATCTGCTGTTAATTCCCTGCCTGCAGATTGACAATTGCATGGCTCTATAGTATTATATATAGTTGAAATTCCTGTACATTTGATCTCAAATGAGAAAGGCTAAAATGAAATGGTTGAAAAGGTTCAAAAATATCAGTTCCTCTTTTCGGAGCTGGTGAAGCGCGATTTTAAGCAAAAATATAAGAGAACTTCTCTTGGCATGGTGTGGAGCATTCTGGCGCCGCTGCTGAATCTGTTTGTACTGGATATGGTATTTTCAGCTTTTTTCCGGCGCGAACAGGAATATTTTACAATCTACCTGTTCAGTGGCGTTCTGATCTTTAACTTCTTTTCAGAATCCACAAAGGGTGGTATGGCTTCCCTGATGGCAAACGCGAAGATTTTTACGAAGGTGAACGTGCCGAAATATCTGTTTTTATTTTCTAAAAACGTTTCCGCACTGATTAATTTCGGATTGACTCTGGTTTTATACTTTATCTTCTGTCTGATCTATAAGATCCCGTTTGGCCCTCATATGCTGACTCTGATCTTCCCGGTCATATGCGTTACATTGTTTAATGTGGGCATGGGAATGGTGCTTTCAGCGTTGTTTGTATTTTTCAGGGACGTTCAGTATCTGTATGATGTTTTTCTGACATTACTGCGTTATATGTCTGCGATTTTCTACACCGTTACCCGTTTTCCGCTGCAGATGCAGAGATTGCTGCTGCTGAATCCGATTTATGCTTATATTAAATATTTTCGAATGGTAGTAATTGAACAGACAATTCCGAGTTTCGAGTATCACGTGATGTGTCTCTTTTATGCTCTGGCGATGCTGGGACTGGGCTTTTGGTTTTACAAGAAGTATAATCATCAGTTTCTGTATTATGTATAAGGAGGAAGCAAATGGCAGTTGTAGAATGCAAAAATGTGTCAATCCGGTATATAACTGGTGATTTTAAGGCGATTGGATTAAAAGAATATGTGATGCGCAAGCTTACCCGGAACTATCATGTGACGGAGTTCTGGGCTGACAGAAATGTTACCTTTTCCCTGGAAAAAGGCGATATGCTTGGAATCCTCGGTACTAACGGCGCGGGAAAATCAACGCTTTTGAAGGCGATTACCGGTATTATGGTACCTACTGAGGGTGAAGTGAAGTGTGAGGGATCGATTGCAGCGCTTCTTGAGCTGGCTTCCGGGTTTGACCCTGATCTGACTGTGCGCGAGAATACTTATCTGCGAGGCGCTCTGCTGGGATATACGCGTAAATTCATGGATGAAAAGTATAAGGAAATCATTGAATTTGCGGAGCTGGAGGAATTCCAGGGTCACTTTTTCAAGCAGCTTTCAAGCGGTATGAAAAGCCGTCTGGCATTTTCAATTGCCTGTCTGATCAATCCGGATATTATTATTCTGGATGAGGTGCTGAGCGTAGGTGACGGTGCGTTTAAACAAAAAAGCGGAAACCGGATGAAGGAAATCCTGAACCATGGTGTTACAGGCCTTCTGGTATCGCATTCTGTTTCTCAGGTCCGCGATCTCTGCAACAAGGTTCTGTGGCTGGATCACGGCAAACAGATTGCATTTGGCGATGCATTTGATATCTGTAATGCGTATGAGCACTTTCTGGCAACACCGAAGTCGGAGCAGAAGCTTCCGAAGAATATGGCAGAAATTATGGAAATCTCTCATAAGTTCCAGATTTACAAGCTGATAGAACGGGAAGAGATTCTTCGGAAAAGGAAGAAAAAGAAGGTGCCGGGTGCGGTGAAGGAAACTGCAATCCAGAGAGAGCAGCGGATCATGGAAAAGATTAATTCCATGACGCCGGAAGAACTGGAGCCGTATGAACAGGAACTGTTAGAGACCGAATCTGTATAAAATCGATTATGAATATTTTGCCGGAGAATGGTTATCCTGATGATATCAGGATGGCGGCTGTGCAGCCGCTTGCAAGCTGAGTTTTCCGTACAGACCTGTGCTGTATGGTAAAACAGATTGGGAGGGACTATGAAGACTGGCAAAGCGAGTATAAAATTTGAGAAGCCGCCCTGTATTATCGGGGCGGCTTCTGTTGTTGGAAAAAAAGAAGGGGACGGACCTCTTGGAGCCTGTTTTGATCAGGTGGAGGAGGATGACAAATTCGGCATGGACAGCTGGGAGATGGCGGAAAGCGAGTGTCAGAAACGGACGTTTCTGGCGGCAGTGCAGGATGCGCAGCTTGCGGACGGCAGGAAACCTGATTTTCTGTTTGCAGGGGATCTTCTGAATCAGCTTTCAGCCAGTTCGTTCGGGCTGCTGGATTTTCAGATCCCTCTGCTGGGGCTTTACGGAGCCTGCTCCACAATGGGAGAGGCAATGGGCATGGCGGCGGCGTTTGTGGCGGGAGGAATGGCAGATACGGCTGCCGCGATCGCCTCAAGCCATTTTGCAGGTGCGCAGAAGCAGTTTCGTTTTCCTCTGGAGTATGGAAATCAGCGCCCGTATGCGGCGACCTGGACAGTGACCGGCTCCGGTTCGGTGATTATTGCTTCGCATCCGTCGGTTGCCCGCTGCTCTGAAAAGCTCAGGCCGTATGCTTATATAACAGGGGTGACGATTGGGAAAATCGTGGATTACGGGGTGAAGGACTCCACAAATATGGGAGCTGTTATGGCGCCCGCGGCGGCAGACACGATCTTACAGCATCTGCAGGATATGGGACGCCGGGCTCAGGATTACGATAAAATCATAACAGGAGATCTGGGGACGGTAGGACAGACCATTCTGATCGATCTGCTGAGCAAAAACGGGGTGGATATTTCAGGAAATCATATGGACTGCGGAATTGAAATCTATGACGCACAGTCACAGGATACACATGCGGGCGGAAGCGGCTGCGGCTGTTCGGCAGCTGTTCTGTGCGGCCACGTTCTGAAAAAACTGCTGGTAGGACAGTGGGAAAAGGTACTTTTTGTGCCGACAGGCGCATTATTTTCGCCGGTCAGCTTTAATGAGGGACAGAATATCCCCGGAATTGCACATGCGGTTGTTCTTGAAGCCGCACAGTAGAAGGAGGCCCGATATGGATTATGTGATTGCATTTCTGACAGGCGGCGCCATATGCGGAGTTTGTCAGATCTTTCTGGATAAAACAAAATGGATGCCCGGCAGAATTATGACAGGTCTGGTGGTTTTAGGAGCTGTACTTGGCGCGCTTGGGATTTATGAGCCATTTGCAGAATGGGCCGGCAGCGGTGCGACGGTTCCGCTTCTGGGCTTTGGAAATCTTCTTTTTAAGGGAGTAAAGGATGGGATGAGCGAAAAAGGATTTCTGGGAATCTTTACAGGCGGATTTACTGCCGGAGCAGCCGGAATCTGCGCAGCTCTGGTATTTTCCTACCTGGCTTCCCTGATTTTTAAACCGAAAATGCGTTAAATGAAACAGCTGCCTGGTGGGAAAGGGGAGATTCACCAGGCAGTTGTTTATATCCTTCCAGGATAAAGCCTCCGGCAGGATTGCAGGGTGGCTCAGGCGGATGGAAATTTCTCTGTAGCCGGTTTTTCCTTGCAGAGCATAAAGGAGAGAAGAAGAAATTCTCGTTCCGATACGTCTGTCAGATTAGCGGAAATCAGATGCTCGATGCGGCTGATCCGGTAGATCAGTGTGTTTCGATGCAGATTAAGGCGGTTGGCTGCATCCGTGTAATTGCAGGAAAACAGCAGAAACCAGTACAGCGTGTTGGCATACAGCGTATGGTTGTTCTTATCATAGTGAATCAGAAACAGAACATCCGGATGCAGCAGCGCCTGCAGATTTTCGTCATCAGAGCAGTGCTCTCTAATATAATGGACAGCTGTTTCACGCATGGTTTTACCGGGAACATCCGCCAACAGCGCCTCCGAAAGGGCATGGCAGGCCTGAGGATAAAACTGCGCAAACATGGAAATACCGTAGAATTCATGACTCAGTCCCCAGCAGAACATCTGCTCGGAGATGGTTTTTTTGATATCATGAAGCAGGGATGTTCTGTCCGGTGTATTTTTCAGGTTGATCAGTGCAACCATCTTATTGTCGTAGATAAAGGTCTGCGGCATAAAGGAAGCCGCTTCCAGATCGTCGCACAGCCGGTTCAGGAAGATCGAGTCGGTTGATTTTCTGGAAGCTGCACAGAGAATGATGAATTTATCTGAGGGTTTCCAGTTCGGATACTTCAAAATCTTGCTGATCGTATAGCTGCGGGGCTGCTTTTTATCCAGAACATCGATCAGATATTCGGAAAGTGCAGAGCGGGAACGAAGAATTCCCTTGTTTATCGTTGCATAAATGGTAATGATATTTTGAAAAACAGTCATAATCTGATGATCCGACATAGTAAAGGGCGTTTCGGTCTCATAGGCAACAATAGCTCCTGAGCGCTCTCCATCCAGCCAGATATTGGCAAAAAGTACATTGCACTTGTGGGCTGCCGAATAGATCACGACAGGATTTACATCATCCAGATTCCTGAGAAATGACTGACGGTCGGTAGCCGGAGCAGCCTCCTGCGACGTATCATACAGAAATTCCTCGCGCAGCGGGTGGATATAGGGCCCTTCGCCGTTTGTCATAGCATAATCCCAGCCGCGGGAGTTGCAGATGCTCATCGGGCAGTTAAAAATACTGTGTGTCATCTCGAGAAGCTCCTGAAGAGAGGTGCTGCCTGTAATCTTCTGAAGCAGAGCGCTTTCCCAGGAATAGTAGTATTCGTAGGCCTCATAAGCGGCATTCAACGTCTCCTCCAGCGTGGTATTATGGACCAGGATGTATTCGGTTCCGCTGACGATGGCAGCAGATGTATGGTTGTCCAGCTCAGTCGTAATAATGGAAGAAGGACATACCCTGCCGATATTAGAGGATAAGGGTTGAGACGAAATTTGAAATGCAACCAGGTTTGCTTCCCCCTTTGTAATGCAGGAGGAGGTTGCATATTGATGCTGTTTAAACCAGTCTTCTAATATATAGAGCGATAGTTTCATAAGTCCCTCCCTGAAATATATAATAATATCAAACCTGAATTGTCTTGAAGCAGGCAGCGATTCTGTGATATGATGAGTAAATCTGCAGGAAAAGCTATCACACGAATGAAAACACAAAATCGTTACAACAGCATAAAAAAAAGACGATTTATTGTTATATAATAACATTGGTTTTGATAAAATTATAACATACGTAGATAAAAATTACAATAGATATGGAAAAATAAAGGAGGTATTTTATATGAAAATGATAGTAGCAGTAGACCGCAGCTGGGGAATCGGCTGCGACGGAAAGCTCCTGGCGCACATCCCTGAAGATATGGATTTTTTCAAACGTCACACAATGGGAAATGTGGTAGTAATGGGACGAAAAACATTTGAAAGCTTCCCCGGAGGAAAAGCGCTTCCGAACCGAATTAATGTGGTACTCACCGGAAACCGCGAATGGAGCCGTGAAGATGCGGTGACAGTCCACAGTATGGAAGAACTCGAAGCCCTGCTTAAAGAATATCAGAAAGACTATGAAATTTATATCATCGGAGGCGGCATGGTCTACCGTGAATTTCTAAAATACTGCGACACGGTCTATGTAACGCATATTAATAAGGAATTTAAAGCAGACACCTGGTTTCCGGATCTGGAAAAAGATGGACGATTTAACAAAGAAAGAGCGCTCATGCATGGCTCATTTAAAGGGCTTCAATATGAAATATGCGAGTGGAG
>JAUNPP010000011.1:0-10780 GCA_030536685.1 Lachnospiraceae bacterium | reverse complement strand
CCGGAAATATTAAAAAAGTGGAGCCGGAAATATTAAAAAAATGCTTGACGTTTTTAGCATCCCTGTGTTATATTGTAGGAGCGTGTGGAAGACTGAGGTCCTTTTTTTTTGGCCTCAAAACATTGCTCCGTATGAAAATACGGACAAACCAGTAATTAATCATAATTGGAGGTGGAAGTTGTGCGTGTAAAGATCACTTTGGCTTGTACAGAATGTAAGCAGCGTAATTACAACACGATGAAAGAAAAGAAGAACCATCCGGAGAGGATGGAAACCAAGAAGTACTGCAAGTTCTGCAAGGCTCACACAGTACACAAAGAAACGAAATAATAGTTCTTACGGAGGTTAGTGTTTAATATGGAAGAAACAACGACCAGAAAAGAGAAGAGCCAGAAAAAAGACACTAAGAAAAAAGGTGGATTTGCTAGTATTCTGACTAACCTCAAGACAGAGTTTAACAGAATTATCTGGCCGGATAAAGAATCTCTTACAAAAAGAACGATTGCAGTTTTAGTTTCCTCAGTTGCACTGGGGGGTATCATTGCGTTAATTGACATGGTTGTCAAGTTTGGCCTCGGCTTCGTGATTTCATAGGAGGGTACGACAGAAAGTTATGACAGTTGATAAGAAAGAAGAAAAGTGGGAAAGAACAGAACAGCCTCAGTGGTATGTAGTACATACTTACTCAGGTTATGAAAATAAGGTAAAGGTTGACCTTGAGAAGACGATTGAAAACCGCAAGCTTCAGGATCAGATGCTTCAGGTTATTGTTCCGCTGCAGGAAGTGGAAGAACTTCACAACGGCGCAAAAAAGATCTCTCAGAAAAAGCTTTTCCCCGGATATGTCCTTATTCAAATGTATATGACTGATGATACCTGGTATGTAGTGAGAAACACAAGAGGTGTTACCGGTTTCGTAGGTCCGGAATCCAAACCGGTTCCGTTGACTGAAGCGGAAATCAATGCTATGTTTGCAGATGTGGCAAAACGTGTGATTTCCTACAGCGTTGGTGAGATGATTGAAGTCACTGCACCCGGTCCTCTTAAGGGAACTGTTGCTGCTGTAGAATCGGTAGACGAAGACCGTGAATTGCTGACAATCCGTCTGGAGATGTTCGGACAGACTTCAGCAGAATTTTCCTTCTCAGATGTAAAAAGAGCGGAAGATTTTTAATGATAAGATACTAATGCAGATTTCGTTGCAAAAAGAGTGAAGATTCACTCCGACGTTTGTGATTTCGCTCTTACAGATAAGTGAGATCACTGCTCTGAATTATGTAACTCGAATTTCTGCCTGCATATATGCGGGCGTGGGAGGGAGAAACTCCCGACATTACCACAAAGCACCTGACAGAGGTGTAATATTAGGAGGTGCCTAAAATGGCAAAAAAGGTCACAGGTTTTATTAAATTACAGATTCCTGCCGGTAAGGCAACACCGGCTCCGCCGGTTGGTCCTGCTCTGGGTCAGCATGGTGTAAATATCGTACAGTTCACAAAGGAATTTAATGCAAGAACAGCTGATCAGGCTGGTATGATTATTCCCGTAATCATCACAGTTTACGCAGACAGAAGCTTCAGCTTTGTATGCAAAACTCCTCCGGCTGCTGTATTATTAAAGAAAGCTTGCAACCTGAAATCTGGTTCCGGCGTTCCGAACAAGACTAAAGTTGCTACCATCACAAAAGCTCAGGTCCTTGAAATTGCAAAACTGAAGATGCCTGACTTAAATGCTGCAACTGAAGAAGCTGCTGCAAGCATGATTGCTGGTACAGCTCGTTCTATGGGTATCACAGTAGTAGATTAATCCGTTTTAACGTTAATACGCCTGAAAGCACAGGAGTCTATTTTCCTTGCACCTGTGCCGGCATAGAATGTGGGAGGGTTGATGTCCCGCAATTACCACTAGGAGGTTATCATGAAAAGAGGAAAAAAGTATTTAGAAAATGCTAAATTAGTAGATCGTACTCAGCTTTATGATGCAGATCAGGCAATCGCTCTGGTAAAAAAAGCATCTTTTGTTAAATTTGATGAAACTGTAGAAGTTCATATCAGAACAGGCTGCGATGGCCGTCATGCAGATCAGCAGATCCGTGGTGCAGTTGTACTGCCTCATGGTACTGGTAAATCTGTTAAGGTTCTGGTATTTGCAAGAGGCGCTAAGGCTGATGAAGCTCTGGCAGCTGGTGCTGATTATGTTGGAGCAGAAGAACTTCTGCCCAAGATCCAGAATGAAGGCTGGCTTGATTTCGATGTTGTTGTAGCTACTCCCGATATGATGGGTGTTGTAGGTCGTCTGGGTCGTGTACTTGGACCGAAAGGCTTAATGCCCAACCCCAAATCCGGTACTGTTACCATGGATGTAACAAAAGCTATCAACGATATCAAGGCTGGTAAAGTTGAATACAGACTTGACAAGACAAACATCATTCACGTTCCGATCGGTAAAGTTTCCTTCTCAGAAGAAAAATTAGCCGAGAACTTCCAGACGCTGATGAATGCTATCATCAAAGCAAAACCCAGTGCAGTTAAAGGTCAGTTCTTAAGAAGTGTAACCATGACAGCTACAATGGGCCCTGGTATCAAACTGAACCCTGTTAAATTAATGAACTAATTTCAGTTCGTTAAAAGGTAATTCAGACTCAAGAAGTTACCGGATATTTGCAAAAATGTGTTGACAGCATTTTAAAATTATGATAATATATAAAAGATGTCGCGCGAACATAAGTGACATCACACGCCGAAGACAGCAGGTGCCGAAAGGTATAAGCAGCTAAACGCCTGCCGAGGAATGTTTTTAAGGGAATCCTTACACCTCTCTGTCTTTGGGCAGAGAGGTTTTTTTGATGCTGCATTTGCAGCCTATAAAACTCCGCAAAGCATGCGGCGACTCTCTTAGATTCGGCGAGAATAAATAAGGAGGTACACCGTTCATGGCAAAGACTGAATTAAAGCAGCCCGTTGTTGACGAGATTTCTGAGCTGCTGAAGGACGCGAAAGCCGTTGTATTAGCTGACTACAGAGGATTAACTGTAGAACAGGATACTCAGCTGCGTAAAACCATGAGAGAGAATGGTGTTGTATACAAAGTATACAAAAACACTATGGTTAAACGTGCGATCAAAGGTACTGCTTTCGAAGAACTTGAAAAAGATCTTGAAGGTCCTACAGCCGTAGCAATTTCAGCAGTTGATGCAGCAGCTCCTGCTAAACATCTGTATGAATTTGCAAAAAAAGCAGATAAGCTTGAATTAAAGTCAGGTATCGTTGAAGGTACTTACTACGATGACAAGACTATCAGCGTGATTGCTACTATCCCCAGCAGAGAAGAATTACTGTCCAAACTGCTTGGAAGTATCAAATCCCCTATCTCAAATTTTGCACGTGTTATCAAACAGGTTGCAGAAAAAGAAGAAGCATAATTATAATGCAGCATATCCCGCAGGATGCGGCATAAGGCATTTTGCAGGATTATACAGTGGTATCTGAACCACACAGTCCATTAGGAATTGAATTATATTACGGAGGTAAATAGTAATGGCAAAATTAACTACTGCTGAATTTATTGAAGCTATCAAAGAGCTTACAGTATTAGAATTAAATGATTTAGTAAAAGCTTGTGAAGAAGAATTTGGTGTATCTGCAGCAGCAGGCGTAGCTGTAGTAGCAGCAGGCGGCGCAGCAGAAGCAGCTGAAGAAAAGACAGAATTCGACGTAGAATTAACAGAAGTTGGCCCTAACAAGGTTAAGGTTATCAAAGTTGTTCGTGAATTAACAGGTCTGGGCCTGAAAGAAGCTAAGGCTGCAGTTGATGGAGCTCCTACAAAGATTAAAGAAGCTGTATCTAAAGAAGAAGCAGAAGCAGCTAAAGAAGCTCTGGAAAAAGAAGGCGCTAAAGCTACTCTTAAATAATTTAGAGTTGGTTTTCCAAAAGATGAAAAGTCTGCCAGAAATGGCAGGCTTTTTTTATATAACAGAAAATTACATTTCCTGTTATATAAAAAAGCTTTGCAGAAATCGCCTTAGGATCAATCAAACAGCATATGATACTGAAGCTTCTCATACAGATTCATCAAGTCAGAATATTGCATTTTTGCTTCCTCAACAGTCATATAATTTCCATTGCGGTCAATTACCGCGTTGGCGGTGATAACAGGCAGAGCTTCTTTTAGAATCAGCAAAAACTCCTGGTAGCTGCTCAATGTCTGACCGGATAAGCCGCGCAGACAGGCGCCAAGATAATTTACGCTGAGCGTGCTTTCGGACAGTCCGACAGATTCTTTCTTCAAATCATAATTAGCCCAGATCACATAGGGCACGATATAGCGGTTCTGCGCCTCTTTAAGTGAGCGCTCTTCCTTTGGCGTGCCGGTCAGCGAGGCGATATTTTCCGATACAAAATCATTAGGCTGATGGTCGCCAAACGTCAGGATCAGAACCGGCTCGTCTGCTGTTTCAAAATAAGAAATCAATTCTTCAAAGGCAAGATCGCTTTCCTTTACCAAACTCAGATAATGCTCCGTTGCATAGCTGGTGGCGGTGTGGATATCCTTTAATTTTACATCAATGGGAAAGGAATCATAAAGCGTGGAATACCCGCCGTGATTTTGCATGGTAACTTCAAAAAGCATCAGCTTTTCACCAATCTCTCTGGTCTCGTAAAGCCCGGCGATTTTGGCATAGGCGGATTCGTCAGAGACATATTTTCGGATAATCCGCGCACCTGGAAATCCCTCGCGGAAGCAGGTTTTTTCAAAGCCAAGGAGCGGGTAGACAAGATTCCGGTTCCAGCCGGATGCAGCGTAAGGATGAAGTCCCACGGAGGTGTATCCGTCCTTGTCAAACTGCGATGCAAGAGAAGGAAGGCTGTCAAAAATGTACTGCTGGTAAGGCATACTTCCCGGCGGCAGAAATGCCATCGTGTTTCCCGTAAGGAATTCAAATTCGGTGTTGGCAGTATTTCCGGCGCACACAGAGACAAACAGATTACCGGTAATCAGGTTTGGAAGGTCTTTTTTCTGCAGACTGTGTACGTAAGGCATATAATCTGTACTGGTTTCAAATTCGTGCAGAACTGATAGATCCGAAAAGGATTCATTCATAAGCACGATAACATGCGGCTTTTTTGCAGCTTCCGTATTTGTCGCGCCTGTCGTATCTGCCGCGTCTGTCGCATCTGCCGTGTCTGCTGCGGTGTCCTTTGCAGGCAAAAGGGCAGTGTTTCTGTGCTCCTTTTTCCAGTCATTTAAAAAATCATCAAGCTCCTGGTCGACGGTATCTGCACGATATCCCTCAGGCTTTTTGATGTGCAGATACTGCAGATTTTGCAAAAAGGTGACGGTAAAGCCATTATCCCGATAGGATGCCCATTGAGTAAATAAATTAACAGGCGTTAAAACAATATCGGTAACTGCGGTGTTCATCATTCCGATTGCTAACAGAAGAAAACAAAGCAGAGGAAGGGCTGTATTTTTAAGTCGAGCCGCGGAAAACAGGGGTTTTTCTGCCTTTTTTCGGAAGAAAAGTCCGCAAAGCAGCAGCAGGAGCAGGATTGCAGAGCTGGTCAGAAAACGCAGATCGATCTGATAGCTGTAATTATCGCTGACAGTCATTGCGGTCGCAACAGATTTTAAATCCCATGGAAGGATTGGATTATTCCGAAAATCCATTACAAAGTAATTGGCGGCGCCGGCAGTTAGAGAATATAAGGTTAAGATCAGGACCGAACACCAGCTTCTTCCCGTGAGGGCATAAAAAAACAGACCTGCGGTAAAAAACAGCAGATAATTTATAAGCTGAGGAAGCGGCGCCATAAGCCAGGGATCATGTGTATAATATTCCAGACAGTAAAAGCAGATAAACGGTACGATACAGAAAAAAATGATCTGAACTGTGGAAATAAGAGAAAATTCCCGGTATGGCCGTAAATTTTTTTTAACACCCATTGGATTGGTTCTCCTTTATCATTTAATCAGCACAGAAAAACGGTGCGCTAACAGATATCATACAACAAAATATCAAAAATGTGTGTGAAAATCTTAAAAAATGTGAAAAAGGCATTAAATATTTGCAGATGCTATTGACTCAGAAAAAATGGTGGGGTATAGTGTATTTTATGTTGTTGTATCGACCCTGAACGGGCCGCAGCAGGATACCGGCGGCATTCTTGAGATGGAGGCGGATATGAAGAAAATTTGGAAACAGTGTTTGATATTTTTATGTCTGGCAATGCTTGCGACCGGCTGTTCCGGAAAAAAGCAGCCTGCAGAGACAGGAAAAAATACAGAAGCTTCGAAGTCAGGCGGCACGGAAAGCGATAAAAAAGCCATTCTCAGAGAAGATGGGCAGAAAAAAGTAGATTTTTCCCAGGATTATGATCCTGCAGATTGTATCAGTCTGGATGCCGATTACAGGGGAATCCGGTTTTCAGAAAAAAAGCTTCGGGTAACCGAAGAGGCAGTTCAGTCTGAAGTGAATGATCTGCTGCTGGAGCATCAGAAGCTTGAAGAGGTCACGGACAGAGGCGCTCTGGATGGAGATACGCTGGACGTTGATTTTACCGGAACTATGGATGGAAAGACCATTTATGATGAAAAACACTATCAGCTGGTGCTGGGCTCAGGATTTGCGGTTCCAGGCTTTGAGGAGCAGCTGGAAGGCGCAAAGGCAGGCGATGAGATCCGTCTTGACCTGCAATATCCCAAAGATTACATGGATGCCGGGCTGAGAGGCAAAACCGTTCATTTTACAGTAACCGTATATAAAGTATCTCTGGCATCACTGCCGGATTATACAGATCAGTTTGTAGCAGAACATACGGAATATGATACGATTGCTTCCTATGAGGCAGCTGTTAAAAAGAAGCTGGAACAGACAAAGCGGGAAGACGCAGTCGCAGGCTGGATGCAGGAGCATACGGTTTTAAAATCGTGCCCCGACAACCTGAGAGAAGAATATGAACAGAAAATGCTGAGTGTTTACGAAATGGCAGCCGAATACCGGGGTGACACGGATCTGGAAGGAATTCTGAAAGAGTACGGATATGCTTCGAAGGAAGAATTTCTGAAAGACAATAAGGAACTGATCGAAGCTGACATCAGGGGCAATCTTGCCTGTGAGTATGTGATTCAGAAAGAAAAGCTCAGTTCCACCGTCAGCGAATATGTGGAGTATATGGAAGACTTCGCTAAAACAACAGGATACAAAGATGCAGAAGAACTTCTCGATTCATTTACCGAGAAGGAGATGCGTCAGTATTATATGAAAAAAATAGCAGCAGACTGGATTCTGGAGCATGCCGATATCAGATGAGAATGACGTGTATCTTGCGGGAAGACAGGCTGACTGCGCAAAAACCATTAAAGATGGAGGATTGGAATGAAGAGATTAACAAAGGTGGCAGCTGTGTTGCTGTGCATGGCTATGCTGCTTGCAGGATGTTCAGGAAATGCAAAAAAAGAAACGGAAGAAGAAACCAGTAAAACTCCCGAAACCACAGCAGCTGTTGTGAACAGAGGAGAATACAAGGCATCGGATTACTGTAAGATTGAAAATTACAAGGGCCTGAAATTTGCTGAAAAAGATGTAGCTGCGACCGATGAAGAAGTAAAGAAAGAGGTAGATGCGCTGATCGACAACGCTAAAACTCTGAAAGAAACTTCAAAGGATTACAAAGCGAAAAAAGGCGATACCGTTAATATTGATTATATCGGCTACAAAGACGGCAAAAAGTTCGAAGGCGGCAGTGGGGAGGGCTATGATCTGGCTCTTGGCAGCGGCAGCTTCATTGAAGGGTTTGAGGATGGACTGATCGGCACGAAAAAGGGTGATAAGAAGGAACTGAACCTTACTTTCCCCGATCCCTATAAAAACAATCCTGACCTTGCAGGAAAGGCAGTTGTATTTAAGGTAACTGTGAATGCGGTAAAAAAATATGAAGTACCGAAGTATACAGACAAGTTTGTAGCGGAAAACACAGAGCAGAAGACCATCAAAGAGTATGAAAAATATCTGAAAAAAGAAATCCGCAAAAACAAGATTACCAGCGCGCTGGCACAGCGTTTATATAAAGAAGCAGAATTCGCAAAAGGATATCCGGAATCTCTGAAAAAGTACTACGAACAGAGCTATCTGAATTATTACAGCTCCATGATGACATCTTATGGAACAACCCTGGAAGACTATCTTAAAACAATCGGAAAAGATCAGGAAACCTTCTTAAAGGAAGATCTTGGAGAAACGATTGAGAATGCAGTCAAGGGTGACCTGATCATGGGAACCGTAGCGGAAAAGGAAGGAATCACTGCTGAGGGCGAAGAATACGAAAAACTTCTGAAAGAGCAGCTGGAAGCTTCCGGTATGGAAGAAAAGGAATTTATGAAAACCTATGAGAATGAAATCAAATTCCTGTTTATTTCTGAAAAGGCCTACGATCTGGTCAAAGACAGCATTATAATTGAATAATGGATTATCAGGGGCGGTTCGGCTTTGTGCTGAACTGCCTTGTGATTCTCAGGCAGATATGGTATAATTTTTTCGATGAGAATAATCATATATTGCTGAAACAGCCCGCCTGAAGCGGAAAATATATTAGAAAACAGAATCCTTTTGGGGGAAGTAAGTATGGCCGAAAAGAAAAGAAAAATAATCGACGAAGAATACAGAAAGCGCTTTGACAGGTATTTTCCGGAATTCAAACAGCTGTATGAGGAAGTTTACGGAACAGAAACTTCTGATTTCATAGAATTATGCGATTTTATGTATGAGAGCTATTGTGAAAGAGGCGAAGAGTTAAAAGCGCTGGATCAGACACGTACCGCTGACTCTGATTGGTATAAAAAACAAAATATGCTGGGCATGATGGTTGATGCACAGCAGTTTGCGGAAACACTTTCCGGATTAGGAACACATCTGGATTATCTGAAGGAGTGTAATGTAAACTATCTGCATCTGATGCCGCTGCTTGCAGCAGAAGAATGCAGCAGCACAGACACCGAACGTGGTTCGGATTTTTTAAAGATTCAGCCTGAGCTGGGAACGGTGGAAGACCTGGAAAAGCTGGCTCTGGACTGCCATAAAAAGGAAATCAGTCTGTGTCTGGATATTGAGCTGAATGATACTTCAAAAGAGTACATCTGGGCCCGAAGGGCAGCAGCTCAGGAAAAGGAATATATGGATCGATATTTCTTTTTTAACAGATGTGATCTTCCTAAAGAGGCGCAGGAGGCCGCTTTCAGAGGAAGCTCACAGCAGTATTCGGATTTTGCTTCGGGAAACTTCAGCTGGCTACCTGCTATCAGGAAATTTGTCCTGACGACAGGGGATTCGCACAGGTGGGATCTGAACTATAGAAACCCGGCGGTATTTAATGAGATGATCTACCGAATCTTACATCTTGCCAACAGAGGGATTGATGTATTTCGCCTGAAGAATGCCGGTTATATCTGGAAAACACTGGGAACGGATTCACGTGATCTGCCGGCTGTGCATATTTTGATGCGTATGATACGTATTATTTCCGAAATTGTATGTCCGGGTGTGATTCTTCTTGGGGAAGTAGGAATGGAAGCTTCCAAAACACTGCCTTATTTTGGAACAGAAGAAGCGCCGGAGTTTCATATGCTTTACAACGTTCCTTCTGAACCTGTAATCTGGAATACAGTTGCAACACGCGATGTCCGCCTGTTAAAGCGTCAGATCGATGCTATGGACACGTCGTCCCGGAATACACTTTATGTGAATTATCTCCGCTGTGACGGCGCAATCAGCTGGAACCTGGACTATGACTATCTGAGAAACTTTGGAATTCAGGAAAATGCTCACAGAAAGTACCTGAATGATTTCTTTACCGGTGTCTGGGTGAACTCCTATTCAGGAGGCGAGCTGTATACTGCAGCCGACGGCAGAGTGGGCATATGTGGAACTACGGCTTCTCTCTGCGGTATTGGCAGAGCAGCCTACAGACATGAAAAAAGAATACTGAAAAAAGCTCTTCTGCTGGATCTTCTGCTCCATGCATTTATCCTGACACAGAGAGGCGTGCCTCTTTTGTACAGCGGTGATGAGGTCTGCAGTACGAATGATTATTCCTACAAGGATGAGGGCCGAAAAGCAGGAGATCCCCGCCATCTGCACAGAGGAAGATTTTATTGGGACAAGCTGGAAAAAAGAACATCGCCGGAAAGCGCATCCGGCAGATTTTTCTCTGAATTGAAGCAGCTTTTGGAAATCAGAGCCTCAGAGTCAGTATTTGCCGCAGATGCGGATTTAAGAACAATTGATACCGGCAACGATTCGGTTCTCGGACTTTTAAGAGAGAAGGACGGACGGAAACTGATTGCAGTCTTTAACTTCAGCGAGCATGACAAAGTTGCTGAAATTGATCAGGGCCTGGAACCCTATTATGACCTGGTCAACAAGGAGAAAATCGTACCTCGTGGAATCAGTATCGATGGATATGGATTTTACTGGCTGAGAAGCATGTAATCGGGCTGTACCGACAACCGATACAGCAGTGTATAACGACTAACTGTATAATAACTAACTGAATAGCAACTATATGAAAAACAAGCAGGGGCAGCAGCGGGAATCCGCTGCTGCCCCTGTTTGTTTTTCTGTGTGATTCGTTTGTATCTGTTATTGAATAAAACAGATACAAACAGATCCTATAAAACAGATTTTATAAAAGCTTTAGAACAGACCTGTGATCTTACCTGTGGAATCTACGTCGATACGTTCTGCTGCGGGAACCTTAGGCAGACCAGGCATCTTCATGATTGCGC
>JAUNPP010000133.1 GCA_030536685.1 Lachnospiraceae bacterium | reverse complement strand
TACGATTGCAAAAACAAATGCTGCCCTGGAAGCAGGTACGATTGCAAAAACAAATGCTGCACAAAACACAGATTTTACGGGAGGTACCAGATAATGTATGATATGGAAGCCAGACACATTATAGAAGCGCTGCGCTCCGGCATTCCCTCACGTGCTGTAGGACAATATTTTTCAGAAGCCCGTCCGGGAATTATGAAAGAAATTTCAAACCGCCTGGATATGGTATGTGAACATGGAAAATCAAACGGAATTATTATAAGCGGAAAATACGGAGAGGGAAAAACACATTTGCTGAATACGGTTTTTAACCTCGCTCACTCCAATAACATGGTCGTTTCCTATCTGTCGCTGAGTAAGGAAACACCTATGGATAAGCTGTATCTGGTTTATCAGAAAATCATCCGCAATACCTATCTTCCCATGCGCCGCCAGCCCGGTTTTATGCATGAACTGGAAAAAATATCCGCCAATGCTCCCATTGCGCAGGAGATGCTTCTTTATGCCGCAAAACAGCTTGAAACCGATAAACTGTATTATCTTTTCCGCTCCTATCTGAACACCGAAGACTCTGATGAAAAATTTCTTCTGCAGGCGGATCTGGAGGGCGACTTTATTGCCAATGCCCCTCTGAAAAAAATATACCGCCGTATTTTTAATCAGCCGGTAAAGTATAATGTCAACTTTACCAAAACCAAATACTGCGCGGATTATTTTTCATTTATGAGCCATCTTTTCACACAGATGGGCTACCACGGATGGGTAATCCTGATTGACGAAACGGAACTGATGGGACGCCTCGGAAAAAAAGCAAGGCTCAATGCCTACCGCAACATGGCCCGCTTTCTTCTTCCCGAAAAATGCTTTGAATCCACGTTCAGCATTTTCGCTCTAAGCTCTTCGTATGCGGAAGATGTGATCGAAGGAAAACATGAATATGAAAATCTCGCTGAGATTTATCCCGAGGAACCGGAACCGGCAAGAACTGTTTTGAATCTTCTTACCAGAGCCCCGCAGCTGCTTCCCCTGAGCAGAGAAGAAATCAACGATATTCTGTACAAAATCCAGGATTTCCACGGTAAAGCCTATAACTGGAATCCCAATGTATCGATTCAGACCCTGTTAGATGCCTCCCAATCGAGCGGTTACCTGCTCCGCACAAAAATCCGGGCTGCCATTGAATTTCTTGACCAGCTGTATCAATACGGAAAAGCCGGAAAGACGTGCATCAATGAATTAGGAGAAGAATCCCTGCTGGAAGAGGACATCCCTTCACTGGAAGATTTATAGGAAACGGGATTCCAGGATAAGATATCATGCAGCTCAATAAGATATCACACAGCTCAATAAGATATCATTTCACCTAAGCGGGGAGTGTAAAAAATGCGATGATTATTTTTCACACTCCCCTGTTACACACCACTTTTTCCATAAAACCATCAGCCGACACCAGGCTGCCTGTCCATCAATCCACCTCATGTTCTGCGGCATAGCGCATCAGTTCCTCTGTTTTTGACCAGTAACGGATTCCCCAGTTTTCAAAATTCCACTCATCCATATATCCGTTGCACTCGTAATCGATGTAATACAGTATCCCCTCCTGAAGCACAAAATTAGTAGGAAAATAATCAATATTGAGACCCGCAGCATAAAGCAGACGGCACATTTCCTTCACCTGTCCTGTACAGTATTCCGGCAGACTATCGTGAAGAACCATATAATAAACGGTATCGCCGTCAATATAATCTTTCAGGATTCGTTCATTTTCTGCATCTGCATCGATCAGCCGCGGCATCGGAATGCCGATTTTTTTTAATCTTTCATAATCCCTGAGTTCTGACTCCATCTTATTCCCAAACTGATAATAGGAACAGGGCTCATGATGAATCTGCTTTAACACAAACTTTTTATTCCCATCAGAAGCAAGATACGAATAGCCGCCTTTTCCATGCCCCAGCAGCTTCAGAATTGTGTATTCCTTTTCATTAACTTTACATTTTTCCATCTTAATCTCCCCTCGAACAATTATCCCCCGGCCTGCCGTTATATAAAATCTCTCAGATATTTACTGCGGCTTGGATGACGCAGCTTTCTCAGCGCCCTCATTTCAATTTGCCTGATTCGCTCTCTGGTAACACCGATGTAATTGCCGACCTCCTCCAAAGTACATGGATCATTTCCACCCAGGCCAAACCGCAGATAAAGAATCTTTTTTTCCCGCGGCTTCAATATAGACAGATGCTTTTCAATCTCATCTCTCATCACCGAATTAACCGCCGCCGTTTCCGGCATTACGGTAGTTCTGTCCTCAATAAAATCTCCCAGTGTCGTGCTCTGCTCTTCATCGACAGGAAGATCAAGCGATACTACAGGACTTGCTATTTTCAGCATTTCCTCTACTTTTTCAACATCCAGTCCCGTCTGCCCTGCAATCTGTTCATAACGGCTGTCCCGGGAAAAACCGTTGCAGCGCTGTGAAGCAAACCTTATTTTACGTACCTTTTCTCCTACATGAACCGGAAGCCGGATCATACGATCCTGATCCGCTATCCCTCTGGTAATGGCCTGACGTATCCACCAGGTTGCATAAGTAGAAAAACGAAATCCCAGAGATGGATCAAACCGTTCAACAGCTTTCAGCAATCCCAGGTTTCCCTCCTGGATCAAATCCAGAAATTCAAGTGATTTCGTACTTACCGCATATTTTTTGGCGATACTGACTACCAGCCGCAGGTTGGAACAGATCAGCTGGTTTTTAGCTTCTCTGCTGCCTTGCTTTACACGCACCGCCAGTTCGTATTCTTCCTCTTTTGTCAATAGCTCCGCTTCCCCCGCCTGCTGCATATAATGCTTAACCGTATCTGTCCCATCCAGATTTCCATTTATACCAGCAGCTGCCGCTGCAGTTGTTTTTATATTTTTAGTTTCTGCTGACATAGTTCCTCCCGTCTGTCTCTGCACCTTATGCAATTTCCCTGACATACTCAACACCTTCAAGGAAATATAAACGATTCAATATTTCCTGATGATTCGTATTTTTTTCCAGTGCAAGGAAAAAAACAAGCGTTCCCAGTTCTCCTTTTAAAGTTTTTACCCTTCCCCGCTGCATGTCAAATAACTCATATCCCTGTTTCTCCGTAAATTCAACCAAAGCCCGCATGGAAAATACTTCACTGTATTCCAGATAAATTTCCATATTTCTTGCATGCTGTTTAATATAGATATCTATTCGTTTTAAACAGATCAAAGCAAACACACAGAATAAACATCCTACGATTGCTCCCGTATAAAAGCCTGCTCCAAGCGCCAGACCGATTCCTGCGGCAACCCACAAGCCCGCAGCGGTTGTCAATCCCCTGATCTCAGCTTTTCCCGTAACAATAATGGTACCTGCGCCTAAAAAACCAATTCCGCTGATAACCTGCGCGCCAAATCGAGTCGGATCCGTACCCGGAATTACTGTAGATATATATTGGTTAGTCATCATAACCAGAGTCGCCCCCATACATACCAGCACATACGTCGTAAATCCTGCAGGTCGGTTCCGAAGCCCCCGTTCTGCCCCCAAAATTCCACCTATCAGAATTGATAACGCAATCCGTACGATCACGGAAAGCAGCGTAATCTCATGCAGCATAGAACTTATTGCCGCCATACTATCATAATTATCCAAATATCCTTTCTCCTTCCTGATCTCAGAAAATCCCAATAAAACTCCAGTAAAGTTTCAATAAAGAAAAGTCTGTCCTGCTTGTACCGTACAGACAGGCCAGACTATTTCTTATGAAAAACACTCTATATAACACTTTGTATTACATTATACTATAAAATACTGCCGGATTCAAAATATTCATCCGCTTTCTTCAGCCTTTCTCCTGTGATCTGAATTTTCAAAAATCCCCATCTTTTTTCAGGAATACCGCCTGTATTCCTGCTCTCCTTCTCCTGTTCCATGATAAAAAAAGAAGGGCTTTCCATATCCATGCCTTACGGCACAATAGCAAAAGCCCTTCTTAAAAGACGGTTCTTTTTATCAAGTTGTATATAGTATAATATATTTTCAAAATAAAAGCAAATTTTTTCACTTTTTTATTTTATTTGTTTTTATTTTATGACTTTTTTTATTTTTTACCATTTTTTCGCGTCAAATTTTCTCCGTTGGATGCAGTTTTCAAAAGATGGAAATTCTGATATTGGAAAAATGATGTTTCTCAATCGAAACAACAAAAATATCGCGCCTGCCAACTCTGCTATGCTGGTGTCATGCATCTGAACTGCTTATAAATCATGCACGTTCAGCGCGCGAATCGCATTCAGAACCGCAAGGATCATAACGCCTACATCTGCAAAAATCGCAAACCACATATTCGCAATCCCAATAGCGCCGAGTCCGAGACAGGCAAACTTTACAGCCAGTGCAAAGACAATGTTCTGGTACACAATTCCAATACATTTACGTGAAATTTTAATTGCCCGGGCAATCTGTACAGGATCATCATCCATCAAAACCACATCGGCAGCTTCAATCGCTGCATCTGACCCCATTGCTCCCATCGCAATTCCAATATCTGCCCGCGTCAGAACCGGAGCATCATTAATTCCGTCACCTGCAAAGGCCAGCTTTGCATTTCCCTTCTTCAGAGAAAGAAGCTCCTCTACCTTAGAGACCTTATCCGCAGGCAAAAGATCACTGTATACTTCATCAATGCCAAGCGAAGCTGCTACCTGCTCTGCCACCCGTTTCGCATCGCCGGTCAGCATTACCGTTTTTTCTACGCCTGCCTTCTTTAAGGCCGCTATTGCCGTTTTGGAATGTGGCTTTACAATATCTGAAATCACAATATGGCCGGCATATCTGCCATCCACAGCCATATGAATGATCGTTCCTGCCGCATGACAATCTCTGTATGAAATCCCGAGTCTCTCCATCAGCTTGCTGTTTCCGGCAGCAACAGCCGTTCCATCCACCTTTGCCAGAATACCATATCCGCTGATTTCCTCGATATCCGTCACACGGCTGCGGTCGATTTCTTTCCCGTAAGCCGTCTGAAGACTCTTACTGATCGGATGGGAGGAGGCACACTCTGCCAAAGCGGCATATTCCAGCAATTTATCCTTCTCCATTTCATTGTGATGAATGCCGCTTACCTCAAACACGCCCTGCGTCAAAGTACCCGTTTTGTCAAATACCACATATTTCGCCTGCGACAATGTTTCCAGATAATTGGAGCCTTTAATCAGAATCCCCTCTTTACTTGCTCCGCCGATTCCCGCAAAGAAGCTGAGCGGAATACTGATAACCAGCGCACAGGGACAGCTGATGACAAGGAAAGTCAATGCACGGTAAATCCACATGCCCCATTCTGCAGAGGTGCCCAGGGCAAACATCCTCACCAGGGGAGGAAGGACAGCCAGCGCCAGCGCGGCATAGCATACTGCAGGAGTATAGATACGGGCAAATCTGGAAATAAAATCCTCGGATTTTGATTTGCGGGAGCTGGCATTTTCAACCAGATCCAGAATTTTGGAAACCGTAGACTCTCCAAACTCTTTTGTTGTCCGGATTTTCAGCACGCCGCTCATATTAATGCATCCGCTGATAATCTCATCCCCTTCTTTTGCATCGCGGGGCAGACTTTCACCAGTCAGAGCGCTGGTATTCAGACTGGAACTTCCTTTTACGATCACACCATCAAGCGGAACCTTTTCTCCCGGCTGTACAACGATCACACTTCCGATTTCAACTTCATCCGGATCAACCTGCTCTAATTTTCCATCTTTTTCGATATTCGCATAATCCGGGCGAATGTCCATCAGTTCACTGATATTCCGGCGGCTTTTACCGACCGCATAGCTCTGAAACCATTCTCCTACCTGATAAAACAGCATAACGGCAATCGCCTCCAGATATTCGCCATTTTCATAGATAGCAAGCGCCATCGCGCCGACAGTGGCAACTGCCATCAGAAAATTCTCATCAAATACCTGTCTGTTTTTAATCCCCTGCAGAGCCTTTCTCAGAATATCATAGCCAATTATAAAATAATTGATCAGATAAACACCCAGCCGAAACCAGCGTCCGGCAGTCGGAAATGTGTAAGAATCCATTCTGTTAAACATTTCTGCCGACACAAACTGCAGACCAAACATCATAACAGCAGAAATAAAAATACGCACCAGCATTTTTTTCTGCTTCTTCGTCATACCGCCGCCATCCCGTCTATTGATTATAAAGATAAATACCGCCGCTGTCAGAATAACCAGCGCCAGCAGTGCATTTGTAACAATTTCAGCCATCTTGCTGCCTCCCTTTCTCCACTACAGCAATTCTTAAGGATTCCCGTTTGTTATCCCAAAGAAATTATCCTTTTGTTATCCCAAAAAACATCCTCAGCGCACAGCGCCGGGGATGCCTTCATCAGTTCTTTAGAAAAAAATCTCACAGTCGTCTTCAACCTTCTTACAGTTTTTAAGAACATTCTGCATAACCTGCTTCGGCTCCCTGCCATCCTCAAATTCAACAATCATCTTCTGAGTCATAAAATTTACGGTTGCAGAAGAAACCCCCGCTGTCTTACGAGCAGCATCCTCCATTTTATTTGCACAGTTTGCACAGTCAACTTCAATTTTGTAAGTTTTTTTCATAATTAAAACCCCTTTCCATTTGATCATACTTTTTGACCATACTTTTTAATCGTACTTTCATTTCACGATTATAATATAACGCTTTCCACTTAATTATCTGGATTTTGTAATTCAGTTAAACAATTAAGTACTTGTTTAATCGTTATGACCGTAGTATAATGCAGACAAAAGCCTGAGTCAATACTCTTTGCTAACTCCCTGCTAAAAGGGATAGAATCATTGCCAAATGGAACAAAAGCGAATTTTTAAGGAGAATTTTTTATGCCCACTTTATCTCTGCCACACCAGCACGGCGATCAGACCGACACAGCACTTCTTCATGAGCAGCTCATGCAAACTGACAACTTCCAGACAGTTTCGGAAGTATTCAAACAGCTCGGCGATACCACCAGAATCCGCATTTTCTGGCTGCTTTGTCACCGGGAGGAATGTGTCATCAACATTTCAGCCCTGATGGAAATGTCAAGTCCTGCAATTTCACACCATCTGCGCCCGCTTCGCAACAGCGGCCTGATCACCAGCCGCCGCGAAGGAAAGGAAGTATACTATAAAGCTGCCGACACAGAACAAAGCAGACTTCTTCATCAGATGATCGAAAAAGTCATGAAAATCACCTGTCCAAAGTAAAGAATATTAAAACTTTCAGAAGTGAACATCGATAAAAAAATCAGAACCGCAGAATGTTAAAACTTTCAGAAGTGAAAAACAATAAAAAATCAGAACCGCAGAACGTTAAAAGCAGGAGGATACTACTATGAAACACCACCTGGAGGAAGTCAGAAAGCAGCTTCACCAGATATCAAATGAAAGCTCCATAACCACCTGGCAGCTCTATCCCGGGATTGAATTATCCTTTGTGGACTGCCAGGCAGAGCAGTTATCTGTACACCATGACTCATTTAATCACATTTTACAGCTGAATTATTGCCGCGAAGGCCGTCTGGGATGGCGTATGAACAATGGAAATACCGTCTATCTGGGACCGCATGACTATTCCCTGCATATGATGGACTCCTGCAGCGATTCTGAAATCACACTGCCAAATGGCAGCTACAGCGGACTTATCCTGTGCTTTGACCTGACAGAATTATCCGAAAACCCACCTGAACTGCTGGCAGAAACCGGAATTACGGTGGAACTTCTCTGTCACAAATTCTGTGCAAACAAAACCTTCACCTCCCTGGCAGGAAATGAAGAAACAGAAGCTATATTTTCTTCCTTTTTCTGTCAGCCGGATAATTTACAGATGACCTACTGGAAAATCAAAACGATTGAATTACTGCTTTATCTCAGCAAATCAGACAATTCCGCCCAGAGGTATCTTACCGGATATCAGTCCGAGCAGGTAAAGATAATTCGGGAAATCCATGAAAACCTGGTCACACATTTAGACCAGCGTTTGACCATTGAATACCTCTCAAAGCAATATCTGATGAACCCAACCACCCTGAAAAATGTTTTCAAAGCGGTTTACGGCACTTCCATCGCTGCCCACATGAAAGAGCACCGCATGAAATATGCCGCCAGACTTCTGTTGGAAACAAATGACGCCATTATACAGATTTCAAAAGCCGTCGGATATGATACCCAAAGCAAATTCACTGCAGCTTTTAAGGATTATTTCCAAATATTACCAACTGAATATCGAAAACAGCATTATAGAGAACAG
>JAUNPP010000132.1 GCA_030536685.1 Lachnospiraceae bacterium | reverse complement strand
TTCTGTTTTGTTTTCTGCTCTATTTTGTATCGTACCAGCTGTTTCCGGTGTGCATATCGATCTCCAGCGCTACCAGAAGCTTCGCTGCATTCGTCATTTCTTCTTTTAAAATCGCTTTTACCTGCTCTGTTTCTTCCAGAGCAGCCTCAACCAGCAGTTCATCATGGATCTGCAGAAGCAAACGTGATTTCTGCAGTTCCTGCTTCAATCTGCGGTCCACACGGATCATGGCGATCTTAATGATATCTGCAGCAGTTCCCTGGATCGGAGCATTCATGGCAATCCTTTCGCCAAACTGGCGCTGCATGAAATTTCCCGACTTCAGCTCAGGAACCGGCCGAATCCGGTTAAACATCGTCCTTGTGCTTCCCTTTTCCTTCGCATCTTTTACCAGCGTTTCCAGAAATTCCTTAATAGACGGATAGGTTTTAAAATACTGCTCCATATATTCCTGCGCTTCTTTTCGCGTAATACTTAAATCCTCGCTTAATCCAAATGCGCTGATTCCGTAAACAATTCCGAAATTAACTGCTTTTGCGTTGCGGCGCAGCTGAGGCGTTACCTCAGACAGAGGCACGTGAAATACCTGCGATGCTGTAATTGCATGGATATCCTCCGCCTGATTGTAGGCGTCGATCAGACGTTTGTCGCCCGACATATGAGCTAACACACGCAGCTCGATCTGAGAATAATCCGCATCTACAAACACATAGCCATCGGCAGGAATAAAAATCCGGCGGATTTCCCGTCCAAGCTCCATGCGAATCGGAATATTCTGCAGATTCGGTTCTGTTGAACTGATACGGCCGGTCGCCGTGATCGTCTGATGGAAATTGCCATGGATCCGTCCGTCCTCTTTGATAAAAGCTGCCAGCCCGTCAGCATAGGTCGATTTCAGCTTTGCAATCTGACGGTATTCCAGAACCTTATCCACAATCGGATAATCCGGGCGCAGCTTTTCAAGTACATCCGCTGCGGTAGAATAGCCTGTTTTTGTCTTTTTAGCTGCCGGAAGTTTCATCTTTTCAAACAAAATCACACCCAGCTGCTTCGGAGAATTAATATTGAATTTCTCACCTGACAATTCGTAGATTTCCTGTTCCAGCCCGGCGATCATAACCGCCAGCTTGTCGCCATATGCTTTCAGCGCTTCCTTGTCTGCCCGGATTCCGTAATTCTGCATGGAATAGAGTGTAAATGCTAACGGCATCTCCATCGTGCGGTACAGCTCTTCCATCCGGCTTTCCTCTAACGCTTTTAAAAGAACCGGGAAGGAATCCAAAACCGACTGACAGCAAAGCTGCGTCATCTGCTGCAGCTCGTCCTCGCTGCCCATCTTTGCTGCTGCGATTGAGGTTTTACCCAGAATATCCTTTCTGGAAGCCACCATCCGATTCAGATAGTCTCTTGCCAGATCGTCATAATCATACGTATCCTTCAGCGGATTCAGCAGATACGCCATAATTCCCGTATCTTCGTATTCTTCCTCCTTTACAGTACCGTATCGGTATAAGGCCGCCAGCTGACGTTTCAGATTAACCGTAACCTTCTGACAGCTGCTTTCTGTAAAGATCTGTATCATCCTCTCCAAAAGCTCCGGCTTTCCTGCCATATAAACGGTATCTCCTGCAAACACTCCGCCAAACTGAATTTCGGAAGCTTCACAGACATCGGCCGCATCATGCAGTAAAATGAAGGAAATCCGGCTGCATGCGGCAACCGCATCCTGAAAGGTCTCAAGATCCTCCGGCTTTTCCAGCAGCACAACCCAGGCCTGCTGTTCGTTGGCCTCCTGCGCCAGAATTTCTTCCGTTGAGAAACGGCTGAGCATGGACTTGAATTCCAGTCTTTTGATCCATTCATACGCCTCTGTGGTAAACAGATTTCCAAGCGCTGCTGCCTCCAGAGAATAATCAAGCTCACAATCCGTCTTAATTGCCGCCAGTTTTTTACTCAGCTCTGCCATCTCATAATGTGCTTCCAGCGCATTTTTCGCTCTTGCAGGCTTTACCTCCTCCAGATGTGCCTTTACGTTTTCAATCGAATGATACTTTGCGATCAGAGCGGATGCAGTTTTTTCCCCGATTCCGGGAACTCCGGGAATATTATCAGAGGAATCCCCCATCAGCGCCTTCACGTCAATAAATTCCTGCGGCGTCACCTGATAAAGACTCACCACATCCTCAGTATGATAATTTTCAATCTCTGTTTTTCCCTTTCTGGTCTTGGGAATCCGTATACAAACCTGATCAGAGGCAATCTGCAGAAGATCGCGGTCTCCCGAAACCAGCGAAACCTCCATACCCTGCGCCTCGCAGCTGCGGGCAATCGTACCCAGAATATCATCTGCCTCCAGCCCCGGTTTTTCTACTGTACAAATGCCCATTGCATGAAGAACGTCCTTTAAGACCGGTACCTGTTCATGCAGTTCCTCCGGCATTCCTTTTCGTGTGCCCTTGTAGGCCTCATACATCTCATGGCGGAAGGTAGGCGCTTTTACATCAAACGCAACCGTTAAATAATCCGGCTGTTCTTCCTCCAGAATCTTAAACATAATATTCAGAAAACCATAAATACCATTAGTGTGAAGTCCCTGTGAATTGGTCAGTTCCGGCACACCATAAAAGGCACGGTTAATAATACTGTGCCCATCTATCAATACAATCTTTTTCTTCAATCTTTCACCTCTTGCCTCAGAAAATCCAGAATCCGGTCTGAATCCAGTAAATTACCTGCAGACACATCGTCAGAAAAACCGCCCATCCGGCAACTGTCTTCACAGCGCACTTCAGCTGACGGTAATGGTTATAATTTGCCACCTTCAGCGCAGCATTATCAAGAACCTCTCTCACCCCTTCTTCCGAATCCGTATATACAAAATCCGTGTTCTCATCCAGCGCGTTCAGCGCCATCTGAAGGGTCAGACAAACTGCCAGTTCTTTTTTACATGCAGAACAATTCTCCACATGCCATATAAATTCCTCCTGTCTGGAAATCGGATATGTTCCATCCAGAAAATCCGTCATAGCTTTACATGCTTCTCTGCACTCCACGTGCCCGCCTCCTTCTTCTGTTTTTACCTGATTTGGAGTTAATCATACCGCATCAGAAGGATTTATGCAAGCAAAATAACAGTTAATGTGTGAAGCTCCATTACAGTACGATCCTGTTCGGGGACGCGCTCTCTATGGTCCCTTTCACAGGATCGTACTGTAATTCCGCCGCCGCAGTTTACAGGTACTATGTTTTAATGAACGCCCTCTGAGACTCAATATAGCGTTACAGCGGTCGAATTAACAGACTTTACAGCGAATAAAAAATAGAGAAAATAGAAAATCCTGCATTTACCATAAAACAAAAAAGACCTACCTGATATTCAGATAAGTCCATTCAGATGCCGGTGGTGGGACTCGAACCCACACACCCTTGCGGATAACAGATTTTGAGTCTGTCTCGTCTGCCAATTCCGACACACCGGCGCCAACGCCATATATACTATCATAAAAAAATATTTATGGCAAGTACTTTTTTATATTTTTATCTTCTTTTTCAGCCTTTTTCATATTTTTATTCAGCGCTCTCCCCAGACCGCAATCAAAATGAATAAAAACTATCAAACTCACGCGTCTGTCTCCCCACATCTGTTCAGCATTTCATGACAGTAAAAAGTAACAAAAACCAGCAAGCTGTCCCAAAATTTCTAAACAGTAACTATTCATAATATTCTGCCTGCGCATGCCAGAGTTCTGCATATTTTCCGTCTTTTTCTGCGAGCAGCTCTTCATGTGCGCCCTGCTGAACGATATGTCCCTGTTCAAATACTGCGATCTCATCACAGAATCTGCAGGAGGAAAGGCGGTGGCTGATGTAAACGGCTGTTTTATCCCCGGCAATCGCGTTAAATTTGCTGTAAATCTCTGCTTCTGCTATCGGGTCGAGAGCAGCTGTGGGTTCATCCAGGATCATGAAAGGGGCGTCTTTATATAAGGCTCTGGCAATCGCGATCTTCTGGGCTTCTCCGCCGGAGATCTCCACGCCGTTTTCATCCAGATCTTTGTAAAGATACGTCTCTGTCCCACGAGGCATCGCATTTAGTTTTTCTTCAAAACCAGCCATTTTCAGGCATTCCAGAACCCGGCTTTTATCATAAGCTGCCGCTCCTGCTACATTTTCGGCAATCGGCAGGGATAAAAGCTTAAAATCCTGAAAAACAACTGAAAAAAGGTTGATGTAATCATCATATTTATATTTTCTGATGTCAATACCATTTAGAAGGATCTGTCCTTCTGTCGGATCGTACAGACGGCAGAGCAGCTTGATAAAGGTGGTTTTTCCGCTGCCGTTTCTGCCCACTACCGCAAGGCGGCTTCCAACCTTGAACTTCATATTAATGTGACGCAGCACCCAGATTTTAGAACCCGGATATTGAAAAGATACGTCACGAAATTCAACGCAGTACTGCCTGTCTGCACGTTTTTCCGTTGTCAGGCTTCCCTGATACATTTTATTGGGAAGATCCAGAAATTCATAGCAGAGTTTCAAAAACTCACCATTTTCACGCATATTCCCGGCTACCTCAAGCAGTGCGGAAATTCCCAGAAACAGCTGGGTGATCGCACCGACATACTGTGTGACGGACCCGATTCCAAATGCCCCTCCTGCCGCCTTCATGCAGACAAACAGGTATACGACGCCGATCAGGAGTACCGATAAGCTCTGCCCGAGAGCTGCCCAAAGCCCCATCGGCCCTCTTGCGTATCTGGAAATTCCTGATTTGATTCCAAAAAGGGTATTGCGGTTTAAATATACCTTACAGACCTTCTCCTGCTGCTGATACATCCTAAGATCCGCCGCTCGTTTTCTGTCGCTGCTCATAAAACCGTAAAACATAAAACAACGGTTCCCAAACCGCGCTTCAGGCGCCCATTTACTCCAATATCTTCCAGACTGATTTGTACACATAGGAGCAATTGCAGCAATGAGCAGCATCAACATGTGGATTGCAGCAATACAGACAGGTTTATTTAAAAATTCCAGATCACTGCCGTCAGGCACTTTCCGGATAAATAAACTGAAGGAAAGTACAATACCGCCTAAAATCTGTATAAGAGAGGTCACTGCCGATTCAAAAATATCCAGTGTCTTAACAATTCCCCATCCCGTATACTGCTGGTTCTGCATAATCTGGGAATACAGGTCAAAAACGTACTGCCGGTCGATATCTGAATAATCCAGGCTGAGCATTTTTTCCATATACGGCCTGGTATTCATATTATATGCATTATCCATTTCATAATCCGACCATCTTTTCAGGATACTGTGGAGAAATGCAATTCCCGCAAAACAAAACAGCTCCAGAAGAATCCATTTCAAAAGTTCCCCGCTGTTTTTATCTCCTGCCAGTTCTCCTATGATCCTGGCAGAAAAATAAATGGTTACATAAGGGCTGATGGCTTTCAGCATAGAAGATAGAAATTTGGAAGAAAATACCCGCGGACAGAGTCCGTTCCAGATTTTCCATGCTCTTGCATTTCGTTTCCACGCTTCTTTCATCGTGAAGGTGCTTTCCTTATTCTCCATCATGCGCTCCTCCTTCCTTATAATATCGGCTTTGTATTTCAAACAGGCCAGCATAGCCTCCGCCCTGGCTCAGCAGTTTTTCGTGAGTCCCTTCTTCGGCGATCCTGCCGTTTTCAAGGAAAAGGATACGGTCACAGAATCTTGTCGAGGCCAGCCGGTGAGAAATAAAAAGAGAAGTCTTTCCTGCAGACATTTCATGATATTTCATATAAATATCATTTTCAGCAATCGGATCCAGAGCGGCGGTCGGTTCGTCAAGCGTAAGGATCGCGCCATCTTTATACAGCGCCCGTGCCAGCATCAGCCGCTGGGTTTCACCGCCGGAAAGCTCCACGCCATCTTCAAATACTTTGCGTCCGATCCTGGTGTAAATCCCATCCGGCAAAGCCCTGATCTTATCGGTGAGACCGGCCTGTCCAAGGACCCCCCACACCCTCTTTTCATCAATTTCTTTCGTCTGCTGCGCCACATTTTCCGCAACATTTGCTTCTAATACGGAAAAATCCTGAAATACGGCAGAAAACAGCGCATAATAATCCCGCCGGTTATAAGTCCGGATGTCGATACCGTTTAGAAGAACCCTTCCCTGCGTCGGATCTAAAAAGCCGCAGATCAGTTTGATCAGCGTTGTTTTTCCAGCCCCATTTAACCCTACAACAGCAAGCTTCTCTCCGGGATGAATGGTAAGATCAATCCCACGAATCGTGTCCTTATCCGTATGGGGATAACGAAAGCTTACCTGCTCCAGCCGGATTTCATACTTTTCAGCTTTTTGTAGCGGCTGGGCATTTTCAAATGAAAACGGCTCCGGCCATTCCAGAAATTCCCGGATAACCGTTAACTCCAAACTTTCCTTGTGCAGTATGGAAAACTGATTTAAAATTCCGGTGACCCACTGCGTAAACCCGCTGACGGCTGTAAAATACAGCAAAAACTGCGAAGCGCTCATATCCTCTGTCAAAACCATTGAAAACAGATACGCATATGCGATTCCGTTTCGAAGCAGCGTCAGCAGAATATCCACCACATTTGCCCACAGATACACTTTTTCGCGTCTGGCTAAAAACGCCTGATAAAGCTTTATCGTGCTGTGCCAGAGGTCATCCAGCCAGCCTTTGAGTCCGAAAATGCGGATATCCTTTGCATATTCCCGCCCTGTAGCAGTGTCCTGAATATAACCCAGGCTCTTATCATACGCAGCTTCCTCCTCCTTGTGACGGTAACCCCACTCATTAATCCTTTTGTTGATCAGATATCCGACAGCCGTGGTAACCATAACAACGCCTGCAAGCAGAGGATTTAAATTTGACAAAAGCATCAGATAAAAGAAAAATCCAAGAACGTCTGTTATAATATCCGTCCAGATCGCCCAGATATGTTCCGCTGCCCTGTCGTTGCTGCTAACAGCCCGCCTTGCTTTTTCTTCGGTTTTTATAAATTCCGTATCCAGAATGTTCGGATAAGAGGTTTCTGCAAGCTTATTTCCAATCTGTTCCACAAGCTTCATTCGGACCCCGATGCGGCCGAAAAGAGTGTTGGTGTCAATATAGGCTTTCAGACCGGATAAGATCAGTAATATCAGGCTCAATATAATGATCACCTGTACCAGCTCCAAAACCGGTACTTCTGTTTCCAGCTTATGTAAAATTACAGGCGTGATAAAAAGCTCTGCAATCGTTCTGGAAGCAGTAATAACAGCCAGTGCGATGCATAAAAAAATGACACTTTTATTCGTCTCCCATGCATTTCGAAGCATGAACCCTGTATTTTGCCACATATTATACTTAGGCTTCTGTATTTTTCGTTTTTCTTCCAATTTTACCCTCCTGCGTTTTCAATTTTATTGACAAAGTCTGCAAATCATTATTTTCAATTAGACCTTTGGCCCCTGATGTGATACCCCGAATTGCTCCATTGCTGCACAATTCCTGGTATTATGCTATATCATAACGCAAAAATCCCCCGGCAGCACATCCGGGGGATGAATTGTAGTTTTCAGGGGATAAATTGCAGCTATATGGCAGGCAGCAGAATCTCTGTAGTAAATGCTCCATCCTCAGAGCCCCGGCTGATATATCCATCCAGCCGCTCCACAATTGCATCAATTCTGACAAGCCCAAAGCCATGTCCCTCTCCCTTCGTGGTTGGAAACAGGCCTCCTGTTTTTGCAAGTTTTTTTCCTGCAGTAAAATTGGTAAAGGAAATATAAAGCTGTGTATTCTTCATATCCATATAAATACGGATCAGACGTTCCTCCTTCGGAAGCGAAAGACTTGCTTCAATCGCGTTGTCAAATAAATTACCGATAATACAGCATAAATCCAGCTCGGAAAGCTTTAATCTGACGGGAATATGCGCATCTGCGACTACCCGGATTTCCTTCGCTCTGGCCAGGGAAATCTTGGAATTCAGGATTGCATCTGTCATGGGATTTCCTGTTTTGATCACAGTATCTACCGTAGATAAATCTGCATCCAGTTTATCCAGATAACAGCAGATTGCCTCCCAGTTTCCAGCTGCCGCATATGCCTTCATCGCCTGGATATGATTGCGGTAATCATGCCTCCAGCCTCTGATCTGCTGGTACATATTTTCCACTTCCGTATAATGTGTTTCAATCAGCTCACGCTGATAAGCGGCAATCCTTCTGTCAATCCTTTTTGATAAAAATCCCATAGTATTACTCCATATGCAATTGCTGTTCACAGCTGCACTGTCTGTTTTCTCTTTTTTGGATAAATTCTGTTTTAGATAAATTCC
>JAUNPP010000131.1 GCA_030536685.1 Lachnospiraceae bacterium | reverse complement strand
AACAGATTTCTATCTTTCTCTATTATAACAAATCTCTATCTTTCTCTATTTATGCACGTTCTCCTGTGCCGCAGCAGCAAGTGCACGGCAGTGTGAACAGTAAGACAGAAACTGCCTATCTTGCTGTCAGTACCTGCATAGTATTGGTAACACCCTTAACAACATGCTCGTTCTTGGAAACAACGCCTGCTGTAATAATAACGGTATCGCCTGCTTCAACCAGTCCGCTGTTCTGGATGATATCATAAGCAGAGTCGATAACTGCAGCGCCATCGCCGTGAAGCATCTCGGACATCATCGGTGTTACACCCCATAAGATCTGCATCTTACGCAGGTTTTCTTCACTCGGGCTTAATGCCAGGATCGGGCAGTGGGGTCTGAATTTTGCCATCATTCTGGCAGTAAATCCACTTAAAGTAGGTGTAACGATATACTTGGCATTCATATGCAGACCGGTAGCTGCTGCTGCGTAAACGACTGCTGTAGAAATACCTCTTCTTCTGTATTTTCTGCGGGCAGAAATGATCTTTTCATAATCCTGATGTGACTCTGCGTTTTCACAGATCTTGCACATCATCTTCAGAGCTTCCTGAGGATATTTACCTGCTGCAGTCTCGCCGGAAAGCATAACGCAGTCTGTTCCGTCATATACCGCATTGGCAACGTCTGCTACCTCAGCACGGGTAGGACGGGGATTACGCATCATGGAATCCAACATCTGTGTTGCAGTAATAACGGTCTTAAACTGTTCATTACACTTCTTGATAATTGTCTTCTGAATATAAGGTACTTCCTCTGCGGGGATTTCCACACCCAGGTCACCGCGGGCAACCATGATACCGTCGCTTGCTTTAATGATGGAATCAATGTTGTCAACACCTTCCTGATTTTCAATCTTGGAGATGATCTTGATATCATTTGCGCCATACTCCTGAAGGATCTCGCGGATTTCAAGAACAGCATCCACATTGCGGACAAAGGAAGCTGCAATAAAGTCAAAGCCCTGTTCAATACCAAAGATGATATCATCTCTGTCCTTATCTGTGATCGGGGGCAGATTGATCTTTACATTGGGAACATTAACGCCTTTTCTTTCACCTAATTCACCGCCGTTTACTACGAGACAGTGGATATCGGGGCCTTCTACGCTGACAACCTCAAGACCAATCAGACCATCATCGATCAGGATCTGATTACCAGGTTCTACATCATCATTCAGACCATCGTAATTGATCTGAACACAGGTGGAATCGCCAACCACATTACGGGTAGTTAATGTGAAGCCAGCGCCCGGATCTAATGTTACTTTCTTTCCGTCTTTCAGAACTCCGGTTCTGATTTCAGGGCCTTTTGTGTCAAGAAGAGCTGCTACGGGGATTCCCAGTTCTTCTCTTGCCTGTTTCAGACGCTGAAAACGCTCTCTCTGCTCAGTGTGATCTCCATGAGAGAAATTAAATCTGGCAACATTCATCCCGCCAAGAATCAGCTTCTTCATAATTTCTGAATCGTCAACCGCGGGGCCCATTGTGCAAATAATTTTTGTTTTCCTCATTTTCAATTCCTTTCTTATTTTAAAGTTCATATTGCTGTGCTGCATAAACTTTATTAACAACTTTTATTCAGCTGTTTAAAGCAGCATATCAAACAGAAGATTTCTGCTGCTTTGAGTAGCTGTACTCTGTATATGAACAAAAACGGCTGTCAATGTACATGACCTCCATCTCTGCTTCATGCCTGATCTTTGGTCACATGCTTGTGCGTGTATAAATGATCCTGACAATATTCGTAAGCACCATCGCACTTGGAGCAGAATCGGAATTCCAGATCGTCTCCGTCATTTTCCGTTCTTCCGCAAATCGCACATTTGTGCCTTGTACCGCCTTTTCCTTTCGGAGCGGCCATCTTAACCTTCTTCTGATAATCTGCTCTTCGCCGCATCTGCTTCGGAGAATAGCGTGCAAAACGCCTGCTGTTAAAGAAATAAAGCAGGAAATTGGCAGTTGCTATCAAGGCTGCCACGGCTTTCGGTACGGAAGAATTGATTCCGATCAGCTGCGGTGTAAAGAAAATCGTTAAAAAACCGCCCATGATCGTAGCCGCAAGAAAAAGCCCATCTAAAATCGCCAGCCATTTTATCTTCATCGGCAGAACAAAGAACAGATAGAGCTGGTAATCCGGGAATTCCGCTCCGAATGCCAAAAACAGCGACATATTCAGATATAAAAGATTCAGCTGCATATCATAATGCCAGATTCCGTAAACCAGAAATGCCGCCAGAATATGGAACAAAATACCGGTAAAATAGTAAAGATTGAAGCGAAAAGCTCCCCATGTATTCTCCAGAGCCGTACCAATCGTATAATACAGCAGACAAAAAAACAGCAGACTGACCATGTCTCCTGCCGGCGGCTCTAGCAGGAACGTAAACAGTCTCCAGACCTGTCCTTCCAGTACCTTTGGAACGCTCAGCTGCAGATAGCTGTAGTAGATAACCGGCTGCGCCTGCATCAGAATAAAACCGGCGACATTCAGTATGATCACATATAGAATCAGATTGTGTATCGCATATTTGCCGAACTTCCGTTCAAGTTTCTGTAACCAGTTCATATAACCTCACATCTTTCTTTTATTTTAATTTCTGTTTTTATCCCCCAAAAACGTTCTGAACCAGACTCTCACGTACTCAGAACATATGCTTGATCTTTAGGATCAGCGCAACGATCAGAGATAAGATCAAAGAAAATACAATAATAATCAGAAATCCTTCCGCTGTACTGGCAAACGGCATCCCGGCCGTATTCACGTTCATACCGTAAAAACTCGAAACCATAGTCGGTATGGACAAAACAATCGTTACAGCTGCCAGAATCTTCATGACCTGATTCAGATTGTTGGAAATAACCGATGAAAATGCACTCATCATACCTTCCAAAATCCCGGAATAGATATTGGCCATCTCAAGAGCCTGTTTATTCTCTATAATAACATCCTCCAGCAGATCTTCATCTGACGGATACTTTTCAAAGCGCGGAATCTTCAGAAGCTTTTCCAGAACTGCTTCATTCGAACGAAGTGATGTCTTAAAGTACACAAGAGATTTCTCCAGACCCATCAGCTCGATCAGCTCTCTGTTACGCATCGCACCATCATCCAGCTTGCTTTCCATGGCGTCACTTTCCTTGTCTATCATACGCAGATAATGGATAAACCAAGAGGTATTCCTGTAAAGAATCTGTAAAATAAATCGGCTGCGCCAGCCGGTACTGAAATGCTTTACACGTCCGTCCACAAACGACTTCAGAACAGGTGTTTCCTGCAGACAGACTGTAATGATCCGATTGCTCGTTACAATGATACTCATAGGAATCGTGATATACCAGTCTCTTTCATCCCGCACCTCGATGGTGGGAATATCCACCAAGATCATGGTATACTCGTCTTCTACTTCTATACGTGAACGTTCTTCATCATCCAATGCCGCTTTCAGGTCACTGACAATGATGCTGTTTTCCTCTGCCACATCAAGGATTTCACCAGCGGTCGGATTCGTAAGAGCTATCCAGCTGTTTTCTCTGGCACAGGTTTCTTCCATAAGCATATTATCTACCGTTCTGTAATATTTAACCATCTCAGTTAAAACTCCTTCCCGTACACTAAGCCGGATATGTCTCATACAGACATAACAACTGTGTAAATTATAAATTTTAATTTTTTTTTTGTCAACCGCTTCCCGAACATCTGAGTCGATTCAGCAAGATGCACTATTTTTTGCTTCTTTCCCTCCTTTCCTTCCCCAAAACGGAGCCTTGCTTTTTCCTTAAATTTTATGATGATTTTTACATTTTTTTACTGTTTTTATCAAATCATTCAGACAATCTGGTGCTTTTGCTGATTGAATTTCATCATAAAAGGTATTATAATGTCAGTGCTGTTTTTTAACTTTGTGCTTTGTTTATCACTGACATCTGCGTAAAACAGCACAATATTTTATTGATATCAGAAGAGGAGGATACGGCGCAAGCCGCCTGCAACATGAACAAATATTACAGTCTCGGAATCGATATCGGTTCCACAACAGTAAAAGTCGCTTTACTCGATCCTGAACAGAAACTGCTTTTTTCCGATTACCAAAGGCACTATGCCAATATTCAGGAAACCCTGGCCTCTCTTATCAAAAAAGCACTTGAAATTACAGGTCCTGTAGACATTGCACCTATGATTACCGGTTCCGGTGGTCTTACTTTATCAAAGCATCTTGAAATTCCTTTCGTTCAGGAGGTAGTTGCCGTTTCCACTGCCCTGAAAAGTTATGCGCCGCAGACGGACGTAGCAATCGAGCTTGGCGGTGAAGATGCGAAAATCATTTATTATACAAACGGTGTTGACCAGCGTATGAACGGCATCTGCGCAGGCGGTACCGGATCTTTCATCGATCAGATGGCATCTCTGCTGCAGACGGATGCAGCCGGTCTGAATGAATATGCCAAAAATTATAAGGCAATTTACCCGATTGCTGCCCGCTGCGGCGTATTTGCCAAAACAGATATACAGCCCCTGATCAATGAAGGAGCCACCAGGGAAGATCTTTCAGCCTCCATTTTCCAGGCAGTGGTAAACCAGACCATCAGCGGCCTGGCCTGCGGAAAACCGATTCGGGGACATGTCGCATTTTTAGGCGGCCCGCTTCATTTCCTGACAGAACTGAAGGCGGCTTTTATTCGTACCCTGAATCTGACTCCGGACGAAATCATCGCGCCGGAACATTCCCATCTTTTCGCTGCGATGGGGGCTGCAATGAATTCCGAGGGACAAAACCTTGTTCCCATGCAGGATCTGTATGAACGCCTGCACAACGGAATCCAGATGGAATTTGAAATCAAGCGTCTTGATCCGTTATTTAAAGATCAGGCAGCCTATGATGCATTTTCAGAACGCCATGCCAGACATACCGTTAAAAAAGGAAAGCTTTCCGATTATAAAGGAAACTGTTTTCTGGGAATCGATGCCGGTTCCACCACCACAAAGGTAGCGGTTGTAGGGGAAGACGGTACTCTGCTCTATTCTTTTTACGACAACAACAACGGAAGCCCGCTTTCTACTGCGATCCGTGCAATTCATGAGATTACCTCTCAGATGAATGATGAGTCTCAGATCGTCTACTCCTGCTCCACCGGTTACGGCGAAGCGCTTTTAAAGGCGGCTCTGATGTTAGACGAAGGAGAGGTTGAAACGGTTGCGCATTACTATGCCGCTTCCTTCTTTAATCCGGAGGTAGATTGTATTCTGGATATCGGCGGACAGGATATGAAATGCATCAAAATAAAGGACCATACGGTAGACAACGTACTGTTAAATGAAGCCTGTTCTTCCGGCTGCGGTTCTTTTATTGAGACCTTTGCGAAATCTCTGAATTACAGTGTCCAGGATTTCGCTGCAGAAGCATTATTTGCTCAAAATCCAATTGATCTCGGTACAAGATGTACCGTATTCATGAATTCCAACGTAAAACAGGCGCAGAAGGAAGGGGCTACCGTTGCTGATATCTCCGCCGGCCTGGCCTACTCGGTTATTAAAAATGCGCTCTATAAGGTTATCAAGATTGCTTCTCCTGAAGACCTTGGAAAATCCATCGTCGTACAGGGCGGAACCTTCTATAATGATGCCGTACTGCGAAGCTTTGAAAAAATATCCGGCTGTGAGGCAATTCGTCCCGATATTGCCGGTATTATGGGAGCCTTTGGTGCTGCTTTGATTGCCAAGGAACGTTATATCCCCGGCACACAGACCACCATGATCCCCTGTCAGAAGATCCTGTCTCTTCATTACGAGACCAGTATGACACGCTGTAAAGGCTGCAACAACCACTGTCTGCTGACAGTCAATACCTTTGACGGCGGCCGCCAGTTTATCAGCGGAAACCGCTGCGAGCGCGGACTGGGGCAGGAAACAAAGAAAAAAGAGATTCCGAATCTGTTTGATTACAAGTACCGGAGAACCTTTAATTACAAGCCGCTTCCTGCAAAGGAAGCTCCCCGCGGAACGGTTGGTATCCCCAGAGTTCTCAATATGTACGAAAATTACCCTTTTTGGGCTGTATTTTTCAAAAAGCTGGGATTTTCCGTTCTTCTGTCTCCGAAGTCAAGCCGCAAGGTTTATGAGCTTGGAATTGAATCCATTCCCAGTGAATCCGAATGTTATCCCGCCAAGCTGGTGCATGGTCATATCAGCTGGCTGATTCACAAAAAGCCGGATACGATTTTTTATCCCAGTATCCCTTACGAGAGGAAGGAAACTTCAGGTGCGCAGAATCATTATAACTGCCCGATCGTAACCTCTTATTCCGAAAACATTAAAAACAATGTAGAGGAATTAGGGGAATCCAAAATCCGGTTTCTGAATCCATTTATGGCATTTACGGATGAGAAAACCGTAACAGAGCGTCTGATTACCGTTTTCAGAGAAGAATTCCAGATTTCCGAAGCAGAGGTAAGCGAAGCGGCACATGCAGGCTGGGAAGAGCTTCTGGCAGTTCGTAAGGATATGCAGGAAAAGGGAGAGGAAGTCCTGAACTACATGAAAAAAACCGGTAAACACGGTATTGTTCTGGCCGGTCGTCCCTATCACTGCGACCCGGAGATCAACCATGGAATTCCGGAGCTGATCACCTCCTACGGCGTCTGTGTTCTGACCGAGGATTCCGTATCTCATCTGGGAAAGGTAGACCGTCCCACCGTCGTGATGGATCAGTGGATGTACCACTCCCGCCTGTATGCGGCGGCAGCTTACACCGGTACCAGACAGGATCTCGATCTGATTCAGCTAAACTCCTTCGGCTGCGGACTTGATGCAGTTACCACCGATCAGGTCAGCGATATTCTGAAGGCAGCCGGTAAGATTTACACGGTTCTGAAGATTGATGAGGTAAACAATCTGGGCGCTGCCAGAATCCGGATCCGCTCTCTGCTTTCTGCTCTGCGCGTCCGCCAGACCGCAGGAAGCGCCAAAAAGGTGATTTCTTCCGCTTTAAAACGGGTGGAATTCACAAAGGATATGAAGAAGAATTATACGATTCTGTGTCCGCAGATGTCCCCGATTCATTTCGGCATGGTAAGAGCTGTGTTAAACAGTCTGGGATATCACGTTGAGGTTTTGGACAGTACCAATAAAAATTCTGTGGATTCCGGTCTGAAATATGTAAATAATGATGCCTGCTATCCGTCTCTGATCGTAGTTGGCCAGATTATGGATACGCTTCAGTCCGGCAAATATGACCTGGATAAGACCGCGATCTTCATTACCCAGACCGGAGGCGGCTGCCGTGCATCCAACTATATCGGATTTATCCGCCGTGCGCTGACAAAAGCCAATATGGAACAGATTCCGGTTATTTCCCTGAGTTTCCAGAAATTCGAGAAAAACTCCGGTTTCCAGATTACTCCGACCATGATCGTAAAAGCTCTGATGGCTGTTGTCTTCGGTGATATTTTCATGCGCTGCTTGTACCATGTAAGACCTTACGAGGTGAAAAAAGGATCAGCCAACGCACTGCATAAAAAATGGGAAAAACGGTGTATCCGTTTCCTCTCACAGAAGGGCATCCATTACGGACAGTTTAATAAGATTGCAAAAAGAATCATTCACGACTTTGACAACCTGCCGATCCACGAGGATATGGTAAAACCCAGAGTCGGCGTAGTTGGCGAAATCCTTGTAAAATTCCTCCCGGCTGCCAATAATTATCTGGTAGACCTCCTGGAAAAGGAAGGCGCAGAGGCTGTTGTTCCTGATTTACTTGATTTCCTGCTGTACAGCTTCTACAACATGAACTTTAAGGTGGAAAATCTCGGTTTCCAGAAAAAAAGCGCAATTTTGTGCAACATCGCGATCAGGGCCATCGAACAGTTTAGAAAAACGGTTCGAACCGAGCTGGAAAACAGCAAACGCTTTGAACCGCCGGTACATATTGAACAGCTGGCAGAATATGCGCAGAACATCGTTTCTCTGGGCAATCAGACCGGTGAAGGCTGGTTCTTAACCGGTGAAATGCTGGAACTGATTCACAGCAATACCCCGAATATTGTCTGTACCCAGCCATTTGGCTGTCTGCCAAACCACGTAGTAGGAAAAGGCGTTATCAAAGAATTACGGCGCCAGTACCCGGATTCCAATATTATTGCCGTTGACTACGACCCCGGTGCAAGTGAAGTAAATCAGTTAAACCGAATTAAGCTGATGCTCTCCACTGCAAGAGACAATCTGAAGCTTTAAAAGCTTTTTCGCAAAAAAATACTGGCTGCCTCAGCATCTGTAAGCTGCGGCAGCCAGTATTTTTTATCTGTTCATATCTGTTGTTTTTTA
>JAUNPP010000010.1:27439-42030 GCA_030536685.1 Lachnospiraceae bacterium | reverse complement strand
TACAGGTTTAATGTACAGGTTTAACGGGTACTGGAAAATCATGCGTTTGCCGTGTAATATGGCTGGAAGAAGCCGGCAAACAGTAAAAAGTAAACAATAGAGAGTAAACAGGAGGAAAAAGCGTGACATTAAAAGAAGTGCAGCAGGAAATTTATGATGTGATTCAGACTTCTACAGAAACGGAATGTGTGATTTCGGATGATAAGTGTCTGGGCGCTGATCTGGGGCTGTCGTCGATGGAGGTGTTTATTTTGCTGGGAGATCTGGAAAATAATTTCGGGATTACGATTCCGGCTGAGTACCTGAGGGAGATTCAGACGGTAGGCGATTTGAGTAAGCTTATCATTCAGATCTTACGGGAAATGTGATAGAAATATCTGCATGATGGATATTCAGATCAATGAAAAGGAAAGAAATCAAAAGAAAAAAACCAAGGAACTAATAGGAAAGAACAAAGCGAAAGAATAAAACAAAAGAATAAAAGGAAAGAAATGAGGTAAAAAATGAAAAGTACATTAATTAAAGACACAACTCTGGCAGAGCGTATTGAATTGATTCGCTCGTGGATTCCGGCTGATGAAAGTATGGAGGACTGCGATATCGATTTATGGGATATGTATGATGATTACATTAAGGGAAAGCGGGAAATCGCAGAGATTAATGCGTCCTTTAAAGCGGAATACTATGTGGAAGAGGATCTGTCCAAATGAAAAAGCTGGCTCCGTTTTTAATTTTAATAGCAGGTCTGTTGTGGGGAAGTATGGGACTTTTCGTGCGGCGGCTGAATGGAGCAGGTTTTGGTTCCATGGAAATTGTAGCGCTGCGGGCTCTGGTTACGGCTGTGGTACTGTTTTTATTTTTGATAATTTACGATAGAAAACTGCTGAAAATCCGGATCAGGGATATCTGGTGCTTTCTGGGAACCGGAATCTGCAGCATCGTTTTTTTTAATTACTGTTATTTTAAGGCAATGACCATGATCTCACTTTCAGCTGCAGCAGTTCTGCTCTATACGGCTCCGGCGATGGTTATGGTGATGTCATGGTTCTTATTTCATGAAAAGCTGACGAAAAGAAAGCTGTTTGCTTTGCTGTTTACCTTTCTTGGCTGTATTCTGGTAACAGGATTTATCGGAGGAGGCAGCCAAAACGGCGGCGCAGCCGCTCAGCTTTCGCCAATGGGCATTTTAACGGGACTGGGAGCGGGCTTCGGCTATGCGCTCTATTCTATTTTCAGCCGTTTTGCAATTAAAAGGGGATATGCGTCGATTACGATTTCTTTTTATACCTTTTTGATCGCATTTTTGGGTGCTCTTCCGCTGACCGGAGGAAGCTTTCTGCAAAAAGCAGGAGGAATGAGCGGCTCCATGATTGGATTTGCCGTTATTTTCGGAGTTGTCAGCACTGTAATTCCGTATCTGACGTACACGCTGGGGCTTGCGTTTGTGGAAAACAGCAAGGCTTCGATTATCGCATCCGTGGAGCCTGTGGCAGCAACACTGTTAGGAGTACTGGTTTTCCATGAACCGATGAGCGCAGGCGGAACGCTGGGAATGCTGATGATTTTGGCTTCTATTGCCCTTTGCAGCTAATTTTGACTTCTATTGCCCTTTGCAGTTAATGCTGACTTCTCCGGTTTTCGCCAAAAGCAGTAAAATATTTCCTATTTATTGATATATCAGCGGTATAGCGGAAAATATCCATGGATACAGTATAATAGATACAATAAAAAAACACTGACAGATGGAAAGATTTATCTTGGATTTCGATAAGACTCCTGCTTCTATAAGTGGTGAGTTATAGGAAATTTGTTTTGGTGTGAGTTCAATCTGAAAGAAGGTCGTATTATGATAGCAGTTTACTTTTCAGGAACAGGAAATTCCAGATATGCGGCAGAGTTATTTGCGGAAAAAATGCAGTGCAAAAGTATATCGATTGAGGAGCAGTGTGATTTTGATTTACTGATGCAGGAAGCTTCGGAAATTGCATTTTTCTTTCCGATCTATGGCTCCTGTCCGCCTATTATAATGAGAAAATTTGTGCAAATACATAAAAAAGCCTTACAGGGCAAAAAGCTTCTTCTGTTTTGTACACAGGCAATGGCGTCGGGGGATGGCGCACGCAGTCTGCTGGATGAATTAAACGGTATTTCGTATGAAGTAATTTATGCAGAGCATTTTATCATGCCCGGCAATATCTGCAATATGAGAATTCCGGCGCTGCCGAAAGCGGTTTACCGAAAACTGACACAGAGGAAAATCCGGAAAATCCATGCGGATCTGATGAGAAGGAAATACAAAAGGAAAGGATTTCATTGGCTTTCCATTATGTTGGGAAATGCGCAGCGTATTCCATTTCAAAAGAAGGAGAAGGAATATGCAGCCTCCATTCAAATCAGTGATACCTGTATCGGCTGTAAAAAGTGTATCAGAAGTTGTCCGGCAGGAAATCTGTTCTTTGAAGACGGCAGAGTGAAAGCGAAAGCACAGTGTACGCTGTGTTACCGTTGTATGAATGGATGTCCTCAAAAAGCGATTACCAACTGGATTCAAAAGCCGGTAAAAAAGCAGTACCGGGGAATCTTTAGCGAGCGTATATCGTAGTACCGCAGTACGCTGCGGTATCATTTTCGGAAAATCAGAAATGAAGACTGAATCGTTACTAAATTGGGAAATATAACTTTTATAAGGCAGGATGGCGGGATGATTGATAACAATGAAGTAATTGCACGTACTACACTTATCAAAGAATGTGGATCCGGGGTATCTGAAAATTTATAAAATTCAGGCAGAATAAACGGAAATTTTATCTTGGAATTTGATAAGACTCTTGCTTCTATAAGTGGTGAGTTATAAGAAATTTGTCATGGCAGTTCTGGATTTCTGAGGGAAAGGAATATCAAATGAAAATATTATGTTTTGGTTCACTGAATATCGATTACACCTATCGTGTTGATCATTTTGTTGGAAAAGGAGAAACGCTCTCTGCAGATTCCCTTCAGATATTCAGCGGCGGGAAGGGGTTAAACCAGGCAATTGCGCTGGTAAATGCGGGCGCTGATACGTATATGGCGGGTTCGATCGGCGAGGATGGTCTGTTTTTGCTGAAGCAGCTGGAAGCGGCCGGAGTCCACACGGAGCATGTTCGTGTTCTTACGCAGGAGCGAACAGGAAATGCGATCACTCAAAATGATCGTGAGGGCGATAACTGCATTCTTTTGTATGGCGGCGCCAACCGGGCGATTACCAGAGAGCAGGTGGATCGTGTTCTGGCGGATTTTCTGCCGGGAGATTATCTGATCCTGCAAAATGAAATCAATGAAATGCCTTATATTATGGAAACAGCGCATGCCAGAGGATTGAAGGTTGTGCTGAATCCCTCTCCCATGGAATACTGTATATTGGAGTTTCCTCTGGAATATGTGGATTATCTGATACTGAATGAGGTGGAGGCTGTTCAGCTTCTGCGGGAAAAGATTATCAGAACAGGGGAGGAACTTTCAATTGCTTTGCAGGAAAGATTTCCGGGAACAGCAGTCGTTCTCACCCTGGGAGAACAGGGGTCTGTTTACCGGGATGAAAATGAGGTGATCGTTCAGCCGGTCTTCTCCGTTCAAACAGTGGATACAACGGCAGCCGGAGACACTTTTACCGGATTTTTTATTGCAGGAATCACCAGGGGACAGTCTGTAAAGGAAGCAATGGAGCTGGCAGCGAAAGCAGCGGCAATCGCAGTTACGCGCCCCGGAGCTTCGCCTTCGATTCCGCTGTTATCTGAGGTGAAAGAAAACATTTTTGTCTTGTGATATAAAACATTTTTGATTTCTGAAGGAGGAAACTATGCAGAAAATATATTATGGCGGCGATATTATTACTATGTGTGAAACAGGTGGTTCAGAAACAATGATGGAAAATGCACCGGAGGCGGTGCTGGTTTCGGATGGCAGAATCGCATATGTCGGAAGCTTTCAGGAGGCGAAAAAAAGAGGTTTCTCGGCAATCCTGGGTCTGGAAGGAGAGAAAAGTTTGACCACCGCCGGAAGTTTGGAAACCGCCGGAAGTTTGGGAACAGGCAGCAGCCTGGAGCCTGAACTTATAAATTTGCAGGGAAAAACGTTGATGCCGTCCTTTATCGATCCGCATGGACACATTTCCCTTGCTGCCCAGTATACGGCTTTTTGCGATTTGTCCGAGTGCACGGGATTTGATGAAATCGTACAATGCTTAAAAAAATATCAGGAAGAACATCAGATTCAGGAAGACGGGGTGATTATGGGACAGGGGTATGACCATAATTTCCTGAAGGAACAGGAACATCCGTCAAAATACGTGCTGGATCAGGTTTCAGAGTCAATACCTGTCTGTATTTTGCATACATCCGGTCATATGTGTGTGGTAAATTCCGCTCTGTTGAAGCAGGTGGGAATCGGATTGGAAACAAAAGATCCCGAGGGCGGCAGATACGGTCGGGATGAGGATGGAAGTCCGAATGGATATCTGGAAGAGGTTCCTGCGATGCAGCCGGTTCTGATGTGGGCATTTTCCAGGATAAAAATGGACTTTGCAAAGCAGATGAGGGATGCGCAGCAGATTTATCTGAAGTACGGAATTACCACTGCGCAGGATGGCGCGACCGGATATCAGGCGCTGCGGGGACTCGCCGCTCTGGCCAAACAGCAGATTTACGAGATTGATGTGGTTTCCTATGTTATGGCGCAGGAGTTTGAGCAGGCGGTGAAGGATTACTCCTCCTATAACCGCAAATATCAGAACCATTTTAAAATAGCAGGCGGAAAGCTGGTATTGGACGGCTCGCCGCAGGGAAAATCCGCGTGGCTGTCAGAGCCGTATGAAGGAGAGTCCACATACTGTGGCTATCCCGCTTACCAGACAGAAGAGGTTGAGAAGGTTCTGACAAATGCAGTTGCCGGCAGCTGCCAGATTCTGGCGCATTGCAATGGAGATGACGCATCTGAACAGTTCCTTACCTGCTATGAAAATGCCCTGGAGCATTGCGGATATCACAGCAGTGAGGAAAAGAAAAAAGCCGGAGAAGCGCTTAGACCGGTGATGATCCACTGTCAGACGGTGCGAAATGACCAGCTGGACAAGATGGCAGAGCTCTCCATGATCCCTTCTATTTTTGCAGCGCACACCTGGTATTGGGGCGATGTTCATTTGAAAAATCTGGGAACAGTCCGCGGAAATCATATCAGCCCGGCAAAATCGGCGCTGGAAAAAGGGCTGATCTATAATTTTCATCAGGATACGCCTGTGATAGCGCCGGATATGATGAAAACCGTATGGTGCGCAGTCAACCGCCAAACCAGAAGCGGGCAGAGCATAGGCCCCGACGAGCGTATCAGCGTCTATGATGCTTTAAAAGGAATCACGATCCATGCCGCCTATGCGTATCATGAGGAGGATAAAAAAGGCAGTATAGAAAAGGGAAAACTCGCCGATCTGGTGATCCTGGACGCAAATCCGCTGAAGGTGAAGCCGCTTGAGTTAAAGAATATAAGGGTGCTTCAGACTATTAAAGAAGGAAAAATTCTGTATCGCTATCAGCAGAATGTGGATTGCAGCAGATGTGCGGATGGTAGTTCTGATAAGAATAAATTATAAAAAGTTAGGATAATAAGCGGGAATCTTCGGTTATTCAATTGACTGGTAGTTCACACCTGGAAAAAACGGCTGTTTCATATCAGCCGTTTTTTTGCAATGTGCCGAAAATAGATTTTCAGCAGGGATATCCATAAAAGCAGCAGACCTTGTTTGAAATTGCTATTTCAAATGAAAACATCATGCTTTTTACCTGGAAATTAAACATAAGTTCCTGAAAAAAAGATATTTTTTCCTTAAAACTTGTAGAAATACCACAATTTTTTCTGCGCGAAATATAAAAAAATAAAATTTTTAATAGATAAAATTGCTAAAATTGTAGCATTTTATTGACATGAAAGTGGGGTAAGTTTATAATGTTAGAGGTTAGAGTGGAAGAATTTTAATAATTTATTCTATAGTTATTTATTTTGAAAGTCGTAAATGAAGCATACTACATGGACTGAATTACAGCAGACGGTAAGGGAAGGACATTTGAAAATGAAGGAAAAGTATGAAGAATCAATGTTGTATTATGCAAATCCGCAGTATTTGCTGCGTGAAATCGCAGGGGATTTTATTTTGGTTCCGGTAGGACAGGCTGCTGTTGATTTCAATGGTCTTGCGGCAATGAATCAAACCTCCGTATGGCTTTGGCATTATCTGCAGTCAGAAAAAACTGCAGAAGATATTATCCGGGCTTTCGCCGATGAATACGATCTGTCTCCTGAACAGAGCGAAGAGGATGTAAATGATTTTCTGAAACTGGCTCTGGAACATGGATTGATTTTGAAGCATGTGAAGGGCTGAAAGATTCAAAACGAAAAACATGCTGTGTCTATAATAACAATTGTCATTATGGCGTTTACATAGATAGGTTTTAATGAGGAGGAAACAAAAATGAAACAGAGAAAAATGGCTCGTCTGTGGTCAGTATTACTGACGCTCTGTATGCTTGTAGGCCTGATGGTACCGACTACGGTAGCAGCAGCCGGTGAAACCGCCGGGGAAAGCAGCCTTCAGCTGAAAAAAACTGCAAAGCTGGAAGCCGATGGCACCTACACTATTGATCTGGAAGCGTACGTAACAGGTAAGACAACCACAACAGCATACAACGTAAATGTACCGTGTGATATTGTAATGGTACTCGATTTATCAGGTACGATGAATTTACCTATGGATGCTGCTGCAGGGTATACTGTGGTGACAACACCGGCGGGTGGATATACTTATAATAATTATGGAAATAGCACATATTACTATAAGGATGGAAATAATTATTACAAAGTATTTCGGTTCGAATATTCGAATGATACGGGACATCACTATTTCCTGTATTATCAAAAAGGAAATACATTTTATTATCTGAATGGCAATACTTCTCAAACTGCACAGCCAACCGGAAAAGGACCTGATGATGTAATTTACACAGATACACTTTACAAAGCTGCTGCAACACGACTGGAAATTCTGAAAACTGCTGCAACAAATTTTGTTAACCAGGTAAGTGAAAATGCAGCGGCTAATAATGTAGATCACAGAATTGCATTAACAAGCTTTGCCAACGGTAATACAACTGATGAAGGTGAAGGTAACGTAGCGCAGTTCCCGGAATGGGAAAATACCGGTATCTATATTAATGGAAAACTGACACCGTATTCTCAGAATAAAGCGGCTACTTCTTCTGATCTGACAGCAGTACAGTATCAGAGTGCACTGGTTTCCGCAAGTGAAAATGCCGCAAACCTGACAAATTCTATCAATGTCATGACAGCGCATGGTTCCACATATGCTAATTATGGTATGGAGCTTGCAAAGAATGTACTGGATGCAAGAACGGATAAGACATTTACCTATACAGGTCAGGATGGAATCGTAACAAAAAGCCGTAAACAGATTGTTGTATTCTTTACAGATGGTTATCCCGGCTTAGGTGTTGATACAGCCAATGATGTATTCTATGAAGGATATTATAAGAACATTGATACTGCAAATGCTGTCATTGCGCATGCAGATGAGATTAAAGCAGATGGTGCAACGGTATACAGTATTGCAGCTTTAAATGGTGCAAAACCGGAAGCAGATTATAATTTCGAAGAAACTACAACAAACGGATATAAGTCCTATACAAGCGGTATTCAGGCGGCAAATGCATATTTACATTACGTATCCAGCGATTATCAGCGCGCTGGCGATATGATAACTCCGGATCGTACAAAACCGGTAAATAACGGATATTATTTTGCGGCATCCAATGCGGCTGACTTAAATAAGATATTTGAAACAATCAGCGGAAGCATTGATTCTTCGACAACAACAGCTACTCTGGACGGAAGCGCTGTTATGCGTGATGTTATTTCTGATCAGTTTAAACTGCCGGCTGAATTTGATGTAAGTAGCAATGTAGAAATTAAAACGGCTAAATATTCAGGCAATAATACATGGGAAGTACCTGAAAGTGTATCTGCTGGTGTAACTGCAGAAAAACGGAATTACACAAATGCAGAGGGCAAAAAAGTTGATATTATTGATGTAACAGGATTTAATTACAAGAAAAACTTTGTTGCAGATGCAGCGGGCAGCACACCTGCTCAAGGCGAAAAACTGATGGTTACCATCAAAGGCGTTCTCGCAAAAGATGATACACGTGGAATTGTTTATACAAATAAGACATCTTCCGGTATTTATACAAATGGCACAGCAAACGGTACATTAGTAGATGCATTTAACCTGCCTGAGGTTGAGATTTCACAGAAATCTTATGTATTAGACTATGGCAAGACGGTGAATGATAATGTAAGCAGCATGATTAAAGCGGGTGCTACTGCGCTGGCATTAGATCATGGATTTAATAAACAGGATACCACTGCGTATAAAAAGAGCGCTAATGGTACATACGGTTCTGCCAAACTTGCAGATTCTAAAGTTTCCTTTACTCCCGGCAAAATTAACTGGGATGGTATTGATACCTACAGCATTTTAGCTAAATTGGCTGGTAACGCAAGTGCTTACGAATGGTCTGCTGTAAACTACATTCCTGCAAACAGCGTTTACTATGAGGATGATTTTGCACAGATCGAAAGTAATACAGATGCTGATGTAAGCATTGTGTATTCTGGTACTTGGAATACTGTTGGTACAACAAAAACTAACAGTGAACAGTCCAACGAAAACACAGTTTATGGACAGGATGCTTCCTATGCTGGTGAAAAAGCATATAGTGATGCTTCTGCAAAACAGGGAAAAAGCGGTGCAAAAGCAACCTTTAATTTTACAGGAACCGGCGTAGATATCTACAGTTCAACAGACAATGATGCTTGTACAGTATATGCGTTTTTGTATGATAAAGATAATAATATGGTCAAGTATGCTTTATGTGATAACTTTGGTGCAGATGGTAAATATTATACCGTTCCTACAGTTGCATTTGATGGCCTTGAGCACGGAACCTATAAAGTAGAGCTGCTTGTATCTGCAAGTCAGACAAATCCGGAAGCAGTAAATTACTATCTCGATGGTATTCGTGTTTACAATCCGCTCGGAACTGTAACTGATGATGGTTCTGTAGCAGGAGATGCCTATAAAGAAGCAGGTGAATTGAATGCAAAATTCACAGAAATCCGTGCTATGCTGCTTGATGGAAAAGCAAATGTAGATGGCGAGGGTATGCTTTATTTTGACCAGATAAAGAATGAGAGCGGTGTAGAAAGTGCTGAACCGACTACATATGAAAGTGTAGGCCCTGAACATGAAGCTTATTTATCTAATGGTAATGGTATTGCATTTACAATGAATAACTTTACAGATGAATCAGTTTATGTTGGAATCAAGTTAGTGAAAGCTGATAGCACTGATGCAACCGTTCAGGTGACAGATGGTGCGGGCAAAAAGAATTTGACAATTGATTCCACGGCTGATACATATTATCAGATTACGCCTGACAGCGAAGGAAATGTAGTTATTCAAAATAATAGTGATGCTGTAATTTCAGTTACAAAGGTTCGTACAACCAGTCCGACAACAAATGATATTGAGTTTGTCAGCAGCCAGGCTACTACAGTTGCATATTTATCATCATTTAGTGCGTTATCCATAGTGGATGAAAGCACAGGTGATACGGATGACAATGAAGGTGGAGATGTTATCATAGATGATGATAACATCGGAAAACCTAATGGCAATAATGGAAACCACAATGGCAATGACAAGGGAAATGGTAATAAGAAACAGATGGAGTTTAGTGAAACTTTTAATAAAGTGAGCAAATCATTAAAAAAGGCAGGTAACAAATAATGAAACAGGGATATGAAAAACCAATGATTTATTTTGAAAGCTTTGAACTGGATACAGCTATCTGTTCCTGCGGGGCTGGTGCAAATGGCGGTAGTTCATTTGGTATACCGCAGCAAGGAAGTCCGACTACATGTGCCTATTTTAACACGGTAAGTAATATCGGTATCTTTAGTGGAGACCCCTGTTTGGATACGGATCCAAATGATGGAAAGACTTATCAGTCTATACCTGAAGGTACAGATGGCAGTATATACTGCTATCATCAGCCAACAGATGACAAGAGGGTATTTGCTTCCTAGAACATTTCAATATCAGAATTAAAAGACTCCAAGAGACTGCACCTGCATCGCAGGTGCAGTCCTTTTGAAATTATGAGGTGTAATGATGGATACTGCTCTTGAAATTGCTGGAATGAAATTGTTTCTGTCTACTCCGTTTGAATATGAAGAGGTGAGGGAATTTTGTCCGTTTCATGTAATATCTGCAGAAATCGATAAAAATATCAGTATTCGTTTTTGTCCGGTAAGAAGGCCGATAGGCAGAGATGAAAATGGTAAACAGGGAGAACGTTATTGTCTGATTGAACAGAATGGCAAACGTTATCTAGGATATCGTATTTACAATAAACACTGTCATGCATGGATGGAGAGCGATGAAAATTCTGTGATTTGCTATTATCTGGAAGATAGTGTGAAATATTTCCCTACAGAAAGACAGGTCTTTTACGTCGTCTGCCTTGAGCATCTTTTAAATCTGCATCATGGCTTTATTCTTCACAGCTCATTTATCCGCTGGCGGGAGAAGGGGATTTTATTTACGGCTCCTTCCGGAACCGGCAAATCGACACAGGCGGATTTGTGGAAAAAATATGAGCAGGCGGATATTTTAAATGGTGACAGAAGCGCACTTCGCCTGGTAAATGGAGTGTGGAGAGCATATGGACTTCCTTTTGCGGGTTCTTCGGATATCTACCGGAATGAATCCTGTCCTGTCCGTGCAATCGTGGTTCTGCGGCAGGCGAAGGAGAATAAGCTGGAGCAGCTGAGGGGCGGCATGGCGTTTCGGCTGTTATATCAGCAGCTGACGGTTCATCCGTGGGATGAAGCGTTTGTAAAACGGCTGCTGGATGATCTGCAGTCTCTGGTTGAACAGATACCGGTCTACCGGCTTTCCTGTCTGCCGGATCAGGGCGCGGTGGAAGTGCTGAAACAGGAATTGCTGAAATCCTGAACAGGAGTTTTAAGCTTTGGAACAGGGACAGCTGAAGCAGAGATGAGGTGAATGAAAATGGAAAATAGATATGTGGTACCGAAAATGGTGGATTATCTGCATCGAAAAGCAGGGAGAGCGGGGATTCCTCTTGCAGGGACGTTTGAGCTTTCTCCTTTATGCAATATGGACTGCCGTATGTGTTATGTGAAAATGACTCCTAAGGAAATGGAGGCTTCCGGCGGACGGCAGCGCAGTGTTGATGAGTGGATTGAGCTGGCCAAAACCGCTCAGAAGCAGGGAATGCTTTTTCTGCTTTTAACGGGAGGAGAGCCTTTTCTCTGGAAAGATTTTCGGGTTCTGTATACGGAACTGAAAAAACTGGGATTGGTGATTACAATCAATACAAATGGTACGATGATTGATGAAGAAACTGTGGAATGGCTGAAAGCAGACCCGCCTCAGCGGCTGAATATCACATTGTACGGTTCTTCAGATGCGACATATGAGCGTCTTTGCCGAAATCCGAAGGGATATACACAGACAACGCATGCAATCGAGCTGCTTTTAAAAGCCGGAATCGGGGTAAAGCTAAATTGCAGTATCACACCCTATAACTGTGAGGATATTCCTGATATCCTGAAATACGCAGGAGAACATGGCCTGATCGTGCAGGCAAATTCTTATATGTTTCCGCCTTTGCGCAGAGATGAAAGTAAGATTGGGATGAATGATCGTTTTACACCGGAGGAGGCAGCAAGGCAGCTTGCGGATGTTACATATCGTCAGTACGGCAGAGAATGGTTCGGACATCATATAGAAGCCCTGAAAGCAGGACGGGGAGCAATGCCGCATGGAGAGGAAGACTGTCAGCCGGAGCAGGGAGAGCCTATGCGTTGCCGCGCAGGAAAAAGCGCTTTCTGGGTTACCTGGGATGGAAGGCTGCTTGCCTGCGGTATGATGAATCATCCTGTGGCATATCCATTTGAAGAAGGCTTTGAAAATGCCTGGAACAAAATCAGAGAAGAAACTGCACAAATCCGCCTTCCCGCCGCCTGTACCTCCTGTGATAAAAAAGAACAGTGCAGTATCTGTGCAGCGATGGTTGTAACGGAAACAGGTGGATTTACACAAAAACCGATTTATCGCTGTCAGATGCAGAATGTATACCTTTCTGCCTGTGAAGCAAGAATGAATGCCGGAGAAAACGGCAGCAATGATAAGAGGTGAAAGCCATAATGAAAAAACAGACAAAACGGATTATGATATTTTTACTGTGTCTGCTGGCAGCAGCAGGAATTGCAGGCGCGGTTTATTTTTCAGGAGGAAATCAAAAAGCGACAGATGCTAATGACGCTTCTTCCCCGGCAAATACCCTGGACGTGGAAGCAGAAACGGATTTAAAGGATGAGGAATCTGATTTAAAGAATAAGGAAACGGATTTAAAGAATACAAAGCCGGAGTCAAATGAATCGGAACCCGCGCCGGATGAAGCGGAGCCGAAACCGGATGACAGCGCGAAAAAAACAGATTCCTCCGACAAAGATTCTGATAAAAAAGGCGAAGCAATCATCGGAACACCAAATCCGGCGATTTATGGTGAAAAGGCAGACGATAAACAGCCTGCTGATAAACAAACAGAACAGTCCTCGTATATGACATTTCCATATCAATCAGAAGATGACAATCTGCTGATTCAGTCATTATTCCGGTACAGCGGTTATTACATTGAAGATGGATCGGAAGAAAAAGTAGAGGATATAGCAGCCATTAAAGTGAAAAACACTTCCAGTCAGGTAATTGAATACGGAAAAATCAATCTGACAGTGAAAGGAAAGAAACTGAGTTTTGAAATGTCACTGATTCCTCCGAAATCCACCGTTATTATAATGGAATCCGGTAAAAAAGGATATAGTAATGCAAAAAAGTGTCTTTATGAAGGCAGTACGATCGCTTATCTGGACAAGCTTGACAAACTGCAGGATAAAGTAAAAATAAGCACGAATAAAACCGGAGGAGTAACTGTAACCAATATAAGTGAAAAAACTTTGCCCCAGCTGAGAGTTTTTTATAAAAATCAATTGGATTCAGGCGAGTACATCGGTGGAATTGCTTACACGGTAAAAATAGAAAATCTGAAAGCCGGTGAAAGCCAGACCGTCACACCTTCGCATTTTGACTCCGAATGCGGAACCGTCATGATGGTGCGCGCATATGATTAGAAAGCAGTATGTGACGATGCACTGGCAGAGAGAAAGAAGTCGCTCCGCTGTGATAGCTGCATTAATAAAAATGTAATTAATTCTTAAAAAAATGTAAACTATTTAAATAAAATCTCGAAAGCCTTGTAAAAAAAACAACCAGAGAGTATAATAGATTCGTTTAAGTCGATAAAAAACAGGAGGAACCGAGATGGCGAATCGGGGTGGAAAAAAGAAACTGAATGTAATCAGGATTGTACTGATCGTATTGGTGATTTTAGCTGGTATTATTGTGTTTGTGCTGAATATGTCCAAACCGGAGGAGGAAGTAGATCCTGATTTTGATATTACAATTCAGACAGAAGCGGGCGAAAAGTCAGATGAATTAGATACGCTGGAGAATGAATCAAAGGCAGAGTATCCTGTCAGCGAGCTGGAGTCGCTGGATGTAGATGTATTTAAGGATAAAGACTGGGTACATTATCTGCTGATCGGCCTGGATAATCGGAAAGATACATTTGAAGGCGGACGAAGCGATGCGCTGATGATTTTTTCAGTGAATGATAAAGAGGGCCGTATTGTACTGTCTTCCATGCCCAGAGATACTCTGGTGTACATTAATGGAAAAGGATATGATAAGGTAACGCATACGTATGCCTACGGCAGAGCAAAGCTTCTGGTGGAAACGATTGAAAGAAACTTTGATATTGATATCAAGCATTATTTTACAATCAATTTTGCCGGTATGGAAAAAGTCGTAGATGCGCTGGGCGGTCTGGAGATGGAACTGACACAGAAGGAAAGCGATCATATGCTGAGTTTCTTTGAAGTAGGAGGAACAAAAGCCGGAATGAATACTCTGACCGGAAAGCAGGCTCTGACTTACTGTCGTATCCGTAAGATTGATACGGACTTTGCACGTACAGAGAGACAGTATAAGGTTCTGATGAAAATCTATGAGAAAGTAAAGGTGATGTCTCCGATTAAGTATCCTTCACTGATTACTGCGATGTATGATTATTTTTATACAGACTGCAGCGTAGCGGAGTGTATTGATATTGCACAGGCGCTTATGGAGCTGGGGGCAGATTCAATTGAGAATGTAATGCTGGTGGATGAAAACTGCGGTACCGGACGAAAGATTAACGGGGCGTATGTTTATGTTGTGAATGATCTGGAAGAAACCATGAAGGAATGGAGAACCTATATGGGAGTGATCGGTTATACTCCTTCTGAAGGCATGGTGGAGATTTCCAATCATCTGAAGAATAACTATTAAAAAGTATTAA
>JAUNPP010000010.1:0-27429 GCA_030536685.1 Lachnospiraceae bacterium | reverse complement strand
TATAACAAAAGGAGCGGGCAGCCGGATTTGGAGCTGCCTGCTCCTTTTTTTTACCTGTTTGCAAATAGTATTTTACATAAATTTTGAAAAATTTACGGTACTGTGATAGAAGTTTACATCTTTTGTAAGTAAAATAAGCCTTGCAAAACACAGAGAAAGGTAAACACAGAAGAGGTATTGTAATGGCAGGTCTTACATTAAGAAATATCACAAAGCAGTATGAAAATGGTTTTCAGGCTGTGTCTGATTTTAATCTGGAAATAAAAGATAAAGAATTTATTATTTTTGTTGGTCCTTCCGGCTGCGGGAAATCGACTACGCTTCGTATGATCGCAGGTCTGGAGGAAATTTCAGATGGAGAATTGTGGATTGGTTCAGATCTGGTAAATTACAGGGAATCGAAGGACCGGGATTTATCGATGGTTTTTCAGAACTATGCCCTGTATCCGAATATGACAGTATATGATAATATCGCATTTTCTCTGCAGGTACGGAAGGTACCGAAAAAGGAAATTGATAAAAAGGTGCATGAAGCAGCTAAAATACTGGAAATTGAGCATTTACTGGATCGAAAGGCAACAGACCTTTCCGGTGGACAGAAACAGAGAGTGGCAATCGGTAATGCAATCATTCGAAAGCCGAATGCGCTTTTAATGGATGAACCGTTGTCAAATCTGGATGCGCGTCTGCGTGCAAAAATGCGTGTTGAGCTTGCACAGCTGCACAAGCGTCTGCAGACAACGATCATTTACGTAACACATGATCAGACGGAAGCGATGACGCTGGGGGATCGTATTGTGGTGATGAATAAGGGAAAGATTCAGCAGGTCGATACACCGGCGATGCTGTATGAACACCCGGATAATCAGTTTGTTGCCGGCTTTATCGGTTCTCCTGCAATGAATTTCCTGCGGGCAGACGTAAAGCACAATGAAGAAATCTATTCCGTGACACTTGAAGGAAAAACGGTATCATTTGGAAAAATGTCCGGCTACAAAGCGTGGATCCTGAAAAAGAAATATATGATTCGCGAAGTGGTTATGGGAATTCGCCCGGAACACATTTATACAGAAGATGTTTATGAAAAAATGGAGGAAAAGGAAAATCTGTCGCTGATCCCGGTAACGATTGAGGCGAAGGAACTGCTGGGAGCAGAAACCATCCTTTATTTCAGAGTAGAAGGTGAGCGATACTGCTCCAGAGCGGCAGCTGACTGTCAGATTGAAGCAGGCGACCAGGTAAATCTGGCATTCGACCTGAATCAGGCTCATTTCTTTGATTCGGAAAGCGGAATCAATATTGTCCATAAATATCAGTAAAACGAGTGGAAGAGGTGAAAAAATGAAAAAAAATCAATCTGTTTTAAAAAAGATGGGGCCCTATATTTATCTGCTGCCCTGTCTGGCGGTTTTTGCAATCTTTTTATTCTACCCATTTGCGAAAACCATTTATCTGAGTCTTTTTAAAACCAATAAAATGGGAGAGGCCAAATTATTTGTTGGTTTTGAAAATTATGCAGATCTGTTAGCAAGTAAATCATTTTACAACAGTTTAATTGTTACTGTAATCTTTGTGCTGATCGTGGTAGCAATCAGTATGACTCTGGGACTGCTCGGAGCGGTTTTGTGTAACCGTACTTTCCCCGGCATCCGCTTTTTCAGTACGGCATATGCGCTTCCCATGGCGATTGCATCGGCTTCAGCGGCTATGATTTTCAAGATCATGCTGGATCCGTCTGTGGGAATTGTGAACAAGCTTCTGGGGGTGGATATTAACTGGGTCAGCGATGAGCGCTATGCTCTGATCTGTGTGGCAGTTTTAACCGGCTGGCTCAACAGCGGCATTAACTTCCTGTATTTTTCTGCAGGTTTGAGCAATATTGATGATTCGATTTATGAACGTGCTTCTGTAGATGGAGCAAATGCTGTTCAGAAATTTTTCCGTCTGACGATTCCGAATCTGGAGCCGATTATTTTCTACACTCTGGTAGTAGATATTATCCAGGCATTTCAGTCATTTGGACAGGTAAAGATCCTGACAGAAGGCGGCCCCGGCGAATCTACCAACCTGATCGTATATTCCATTTACCGAGATGCATTTTTCAACTACCGTTTTGGTACGGCAGCAGCAGAATCTATCGTGTTGTTTTTGATTATCATGTGCCTGACGCTGGTAATGTTTAAAGCAGAAGGAAAAGGAAAAGATATAGAAAAAAGCGCGGGAAAGAAAAGAAACAAAAGAATTTCGAAAAATGCGGCAGGAGAGGGAGGCAGATAGATGAGTACACAGAATGTGATAAGTGCAGAAAAATTAAAAGAGCTTCAATATCGCATGGATCGCGAAGCAAAGCGCAAAAAAAAGATCAAATCGGGACTTCTGGTATTTGCAAATATAGTATTTGCTTTGCTGATCCTGACGCCGCTTCTGTATGCGATAAGTATTGCGTTTATGCCTTCCAATGAATTATTTACGTTGGATTTGAATATCCTGCCGAAGGAACCTACTTTGCAGAACTTTATACTGGCTTTTAAACGGATTCCGCTGATCCGGTTTGTAGTCAATTCCTTCCTGGTAGCGGGACTGATTACATTTGGACAGATCATTTCCTGTTCTCTGGCAGCATTTTCCCTGCATTTTCTGGATTTTAAAGGAAAAAATGTGATTTTTATGCTGATTATGGCAACAATGATGCTGCCCGGAGAGGCAACGATCATTTCCAACTATCTGACTATTTCAAGCTGGGGATGGCTGGATTCCTATCAGGCTTTAATCGTGCCGTATCTGACTTCAGCAATGGGAATTTTCCTGTTCCGTCAGTTCTTCCAGTCTTTCCCGATGTCACTGTATGAATCAGCAAAGCTGGATGGATGTAAAAATCTGCGTTTTATCGTTTCAATCCTGCTTCCGCTGATGAAATCAGCGATGGGAGCAATGGCGGTATACACCTTTATCAATGCATGGAACATGTACATGTGGCCGCTTCTGGTTACCGGTTCCAATACGATGAGAACCGTTCAGATCGGTATCGGAATGCTCGACAGCGTAGATTCCCAGTCACTTACTCTGATGGTAGCCGGTGTAGTAATGATCATCATCCCGTCAATTTCCATCTTCATTGTGGGACAGAAACAGCTGATCAAGGGCATGTTCTCAGGCGCAGTAAAAGGCTGATAAAAGCTGATCAGAGATATGCTCTCAGCTGCATAATAAAGCCTGTAAAATTAGTACGGAGCATCTGCTTCGATTAAAATAGATATTACATATGCAATAGATGCATGGAGGAAAAAAATGAAAAAGAGATTAGTAGCAGCGGTACTTGCTGCAATGATGGCTGTGTCAGCATTTACTGGCTGCGGCAGCAATTCCGGTGGAAATGATAAGGCAAATGAAGATCCTGCTGCAAATAAAGCAGCGCCTTCTGTAAAAAAAGAAGAACTTTCCGGTACAGAAATTACTTTCTGGCACGCAATGGGCGGTGTAAACGGAGAAGCACTGGATTATCTGGTACAGAAATTTAATAAAGAAAATGATATGGGAATTACCGTAAAATCCGAATATCAGGGTTCCTATGATGACTCTCTGAATAAGTTAAAGAGCGCGCAGATGGGAAATATGGGCGCAGATCTGGTTCAGGTTTATGAAATTGGTACCCGTTTTATGATTGATTCTGACTGGATCATTCCTATGCAGAGCTTTATGGATCAGGACGATTACAAGGTCAATCTGGAATCCAATATTGCAGCATATTACACCATTGATGATACTCTGTATTCCATGCCCTTTAATACTTCAACACCGATTCTCTACTACAATAAGGACATGTTTAAAGCAGCAGGACTGGAAAATGCACCGACAAACTTTTCAGAAATCGAAAAGATGTCAGATGCTCTGAAAACAAAAGGAAAAGCTTCCGAAGTACTTTCCATGGGTATTTACGGATGGTTCTTTGAACAGTATCTGTGCAAGCAGGGTGCAAATTATGCGAATAATGGAAATGGCCGTGAAAAAGCAGCTACAGCAGTAGAATTTGATTCAAACGGAGGCGCACTGCAGATTCTGAATGGATGGAAAAAAATGTACGATGCAGGAATCGCACCGAATGTAGGCCGCGGCGGTGACGCAGGTCTGGCAGATTTCTCTTCCGGAAAAGCAGCAATCACAATTGGCTCAACCGCTTCTTTAAAGCAGATCCTTGAAGATGTAAACGGCAAATTTGAAGTAGGTACCGCATATTTCCCCGCATCAGGCGACAGCGATAAAGGCGGCGTATCAATCGGAGGAGCTTCCTTATGGGCTCTTGATAACAAAGATGATAAAAAAGCAGCAGCTACCTGGGAATTCGTTAAATTCCTGGTATCTCCCGAATCTCAGGCTTACTGGAACGCACAGACCGGTTATTTCCCGGTAACTGCCGATGCTTATGAAGAACCCGTTTTCAAGGAAAATATTAAAAAGTATCCTCAGTTCCAGACAGCAATCGATCAGCTGCATGACTCTGCACCTGAATACTGCGGAGCACTGCTGAGCGTATTTTCAGAAGCAAGAGCGGTTGTAGAAACCGAAATTGAAAATATGCTGAATGGCAAACAGACACCCGAAAAAGCCGTTGAAAAAATGGCTTCCGATATCAATAAAGCAATTGAAGAATATAATCTGGTAAATGAATAAAGGATTGTAGTGCAGCTTTGGGGCCCTGGACAGAGGTGTGTCCAGGGGACGCAGGCTGGCTATCCTATAAGTCTGACCGGGGCTAGGGCTGCTTTCAGCATCAATACGCCCCTTGCAGACTTATAGGATAGCCAGCCTGCTGGTTTTTTGGAAAGATTCTGTCAAGGGCCGGCTAACTGCTTGTGAGGGTGCGGTAAACGCGGGATTTGTTATGTTTTATGAGTTCGCAAAATGCACGGTAAACACATGATTTTTCAGCGCCTGTTGAAGCTGTAGTATCGCAAAACTGCGGCGGCGGAATTACAGTACCATCCTGTGAAAGGGACCATAGAGAACGCCGGTACTTAACGATCGGGCTGTCTGAAAGACAGTTCGAGAGTTTAGTTCCGCTGCGTTCGATCCGAGCGAAAGCGGGTCCCCGAACAGGATCGTGCTGTAATGGAGCCTTCACACGTTTCAATAATAATAGTGTGAACCGTCAGGAAAATCATGCGTTTACCGTGGACCAAACTGCTTGCGGGGTTTGCAGACAGCTGCGTTTGTATTATAATGAATCTGTTTGAGATATTTGTTTGTGGTAAGAGTGCTGGCGGCATTCTTGAAGAAGAACGGGAAAGGATGGATGAGATAGAATGGATGATATGGTATGTGGTAAGCGTGTTGATGGCGCCTGTCGCGTTAAGACTGAGATCTGGGGACATCGGGGGGCATCAGGGTATGCGCCGGAGAATACTTTGGAGGCGTTTGAGCTGGCGCTTTTGCAGGGAGCAGATGGAGTGGAACTGGATGTGCAGCTGACGAAGGATGATGAATTGGTTGTAATTCATGACGAGAGAATCGATCGTACCAGCAATGGAAGCGGTTTTGTTCGGGATTATACGCTGGAAGAGTTAAAAAAATTGAATTTCAATAAAACAATTGCCGGATATCGGGCAGTGCAGATTCCGACTTTGAAAGAGGTATATGAGTTATTTCAGGGGAAAGAGAAAAAAATCAATGTGGAAATTAAAACCGGTATCTTTTTCTACCCCGGAATTGAAGAAAAGCTGCTTGAACTGACAGCAAAAATGTCTATGGAAGAGCAGGTCCTTTATTCCTCCTTTAACCATCAGACTCTGCTTAATATGAAAAAGCTGAATCCGAAGGTATACTGCGGAATTTTGTATTCAGATGGTTATCTGAACATGGATACCTACTGTCAGAAGCTTGGAATGGACGCTTTGCATCCTGCCCTTTACAACCTGCAGTATGAAGGCTTCCGTGAAGCATGTCGTGAGAAAAAGATTCCGCTGCATGTGTGGACCGTAAACGAGCCTGAGCACATCAAACTGATGCGCCAGATGCAGGTAGAGGCAATTATAACCAATTATCCCGATCGATAAAGCTTTCGACATTCTTGAATTGGAAATCCGTGCCAAAATCTCTAAAGTGATAAAAACCTTTGAAAATTTTATCGGATTATGCTATAGTATAGCATGGTGAGTTTTAATTTTCCCGGATATTGTGTAAAGAAAAATGAGATGATTTCATGACAGGGGTAAAATACTTTTTACCCCTGTCATCATAGTATATACTATATCGTGTGACATAATGGACTGTGATTGAGGCAGCATCTGTTTATGGAGTGCACTGGGAGGGGAAAGAGAAATTTTCCATGAATTTGAGTCAAAAAGAAGTTTAGGAGATGATAGCGATGGGCAAGTATTTTGGTACAGATGGCTTCCGCGGAGAGGCTAATGTAGATTTAACTGTTGAACATGCATATAAGGTAGGTCGTTTTCTTGGCTGGTATTTTGGTCAGGAGCATAAGTGTAAGGTGGTAATCGGCAAGGATACCAGACGAAGCAGCTATATGTTTGAGTACGCTCTGGCGGCAGGACTGACTGCGTCAGGTGCAGATGCACATCTTCTGCATGTAACAACGACCCCCAGTGTTTCCTATGTAGTCAGAACAGAGGATTTTGACTGTGGTATCATGATTTCTGCGAGCCACAATCCGTATTATGACAATGGAATCAAGCTGTTAAACGGTTCAGGCGAAAAGATGTCTGAGGATGTGATTGAGAAGGTTGAAGAGTACCTGGATGGAAAAACAGGGGAAATCCCTTTTGCAGTAAAGGATAAGATCGGACGTACAACCGACTATGTAATGGGAAGAAACCGTTATATGGGATATCTGATCAGTCTGGCAACCCGTTCCTTTAAGGGAATCCGTGTCGGTCTTGACTGCAGCAACGGCAGCGCATGGTCTATGGCAAAGAGCATTTTTGATGCGCTGGGAGCTAAAACCTATGTAATCAACAATGAGCCGGATGGAACCAATATCAATATGAACTGTGGTTCCACTCACATTGAGGTTCTGCAGCAGTTTGTAAAGGACAATCAGCTGGATGTAGGCTTTGCCTATGATGGAGATGCTGACCGCTGTCTGGCTGTTGATGAGAATGGCTGTATTGTGGATGGCGACCGTATTCTGTATGTATGCGGTAAATACATGAAAGAAAACGGACAGCTGGATACCAATACCGTGGTAACTACCATTATGTCTAACATCGGTTTATATAAGGCATTTGATGAGCTTGGAATTTCCTATGAAAAGACCAGCGTAGGCGATAAATATGTTTATGAAAATATGGCAGAGAACGGACATCGTCTGGGCGGCGAACAGTCAGGTCATATCATTTTCAGTAAATTTGCCAACACAGGAGATGGTATTCTGACATCCCTGAAGCTGATGGAGGTTATGCTGGAGAAGAAACAGAGCCTTGGAAAGCTGACAGAAGGTGTTGAGATCTATCCTCAGGTTCTGAAAAACATCCGTGTTAAGAGCAAACCGGCAGCAAGACAGGATGAAGATGTGATTGCAGCCATTGCACAGGCAGAGGAAAAACTTTGCGGTGACGGACGAATCCTGGTGCGTGAGAGCGGTACAGAGCCTGTGATCCGCGTTATGGCAGAGGCTAAAACTACTGAGCTTTGCGAGCAGGTGGTTGATGAGATCATCGAAGTGATTAAGAAAAAAGGTCACGAAGCATAAAAAGGAGTACGTATGAAGCCCTGGGAGAATTATATACGTCGGGTGGAGCCCTATGTACCCGGCGAACAGCCTAAGAATAAAAATGTAATCAAATTAAATACCAATGAAAATCCCTATCCCCCGGCTCCGGGGGTGGAAAAGGCCCGAAAAGCATTTTCAGATGACAGTCTGAGATTGTACCCGGATCCGGCGGCTTCTTCCCTGACAGAAGCGCTGGCAGACTACTATGGTCTTGCGCCGGAGCAGGTTTTTGTGGGAGTTGGTTCGGATGATGTGCTGGCGATGGCTTTTCTGACATTTTTCAACTCGGAAAAACCGATCCTGTTTCCGGATATTACCTATTCCTTTTACAGCGTATGGGCGGATCTGTTCAGGATTCCATATGAAAGACCGGCATTGGATGCGGATTTCCGTATGGTAAAGGAGGATTACTACCAGCCAAACGGCGGAATTGTTTTTCCCAATCCCAATGCACCGACCTCCCTGCTGGAGCCGCTTTCCTTTATCCGTGATATTCTTGACCATAATCAGGAGAGCATTGTGATCGTGGATGAGGCATATATTGATTTTGGCGGAGAGTCTGCGATTCCCTTGCTGAAGGAGTATGACAATCTTCTGGTGGTGCAGACATTTTCCAAATCCCGCTCCATGGCAGGGATGCGGATCGGATATGCGATGGGCAATCCATTGCTGATCAAAGCTTTGAATGATGTAAAATACTCCTATAACTCTTACACAATGAACCGTCCCTCACTGGTGTTCGGCGTGGAAGCTGTTAAGGATGATGCTTATTTTAAGGAGACACTCGGAAAGATTATAAAAACAAGACAGGAAGCAATAGAAAAGCTGACGGAGCTTGGATTTACCTGTCTGGAATCTGCCTCCAATTTCCTGTTTGCAGCACATAAAACAGTGCCTGCAGAGAAGATTTTTAAAGAATTGAAAGAAGAAGGGATATTCGTAAGACATTTTAATTCGGCAAGAATTGATAATTACCTTCGGATTACAATAGGAACTCCTGAGGAGATGGAAAAGCTTTATCAGTTTCTTGCACGCTATCAGTAAGCTGGTGATAAATTGAGTACAGTTAAAAAATACGCAGGTATTCTGCTGAATATTGTGGTTCCGCTGGTTGTTACAGCGTTGATATGGTTTGCGGCCCCTAAGGTGATCGGTTTTTTCATGCCGTTTGTAATCGGTATGGTGATTGCGCTGGCAGCGGCGCCGCTGGTTCGGTTTCTGGAACGGCGCGTCAAACTGATGCGGCATTTTACTTCCATGCTGATCATTGTTGGAGCGCTTGCGCTGATCGTTCTGGGACTCTGGCTGGTCGGCAGCCATCTGATCCGGGAATCTCTTCAGTTTATAAATGATGCGCCGGCTCTGTATCAGTCGTTCAGCGGGGAACTGCTTCAGACGGTACAAAAGCTTGAACATGTGCTGACGCTTCTTCCGGATAATGTGCAGCAGGGAATTTTTAATGCGATTGACAATCTGGGGGATCTGATTTCCTCAGGAGCTGCTTCTTTATATTCTCCGACTGTGGAGGCGGCGGGAAATGTGGCCCGCAGTATTCCGAGTGTTCTGGTATATACGATCATAACGCTGATGTCTGCGTACTTTTTCCTGGCGGATTTTGATAAGCTTGTGGAGATGGCAAAAAAGAGTATGCCTGATATTTTTGTCCGCACCATAGCCTTTCTCCGAAAGGAGTCTTCGCGGATCGTGGGTGGATATTTCCTTGCTCAGTTTCGCATTATGTGTGTGATCGGCGTGGTGCTTGCCGTCGGACTGACAATTGCCGGTGTTTCCTACAGCGGGCTGGTGGCCTTTCTGATTGCGATTCTTGATTTTCTGCCGATTTTCGGAACCGGTACGGTTCTGATCCCCTGGGCGCTGATCAAGCTTTTAAACGGAGCCTACGGAGCCGCTGTATTTTTACTGGCGCTTTACGGACTGACGCAGCTGATCCGTCAGCTGATCCAGCCAAAGCTCATTGGAGATACGATGGGAATGAACCCGCTGCTGACTTTGCTGCTTCTGCATATCGGATATCGTTTTAACGGATTTACCGGTATGATCCTGGCAGTTCCAATCGGTATGATTTTACTCGAAATCATACGTCTGGGAGCATATGATTCCCTGATTGACGGTGTGACCGCATTGTACAGGGAAGCATCGCTTCTGATGAAGCAGGCCAGACAGAAGAAAGAATAAGAAAAGACCCGGATCAATCCGGAGATAAAGGGTGATAGAATATGAAATTTACAAAAATGCATGGCATAGGCAACGACTATGTTTATGTGAATTGTTTTGAAGAAACCGTGGAAAATCCGGAAAAAACCGCAATTGCTGTCAGTCCCAGGCATTTTGCCATAGGAGCGGACGGCCTGATTCTGATCAAGCCCTCGAAGGTGGCTGACTGCTGCATGGAGATGTATAATGCAGATGGTTCAAGAGGGGCAATGTGCGGAAATGGCGTGCGTTGTGTTGGTAAGTATGCGTATGACCATGGGATTGTGGATAAGTCCAGAACAACTCTTACGGTTGAAACCGGCTCCGGCATTAAAACGCTTAAACTGACTGTAAAGGATGGGAAAGCAACGGATCTTCAGGTAGATATGGGAAATCCGGTCCTTACCAGCCATAACGCAGATAAGGTTCTGGTGATGGAGGATTATCAGAAACCGGATGCGGATGCTGTCTGGGAAGAGATTGAAGTGGGCGGTAACGTCTGGAAGATGATCGGGATTTCGATGGGAAATCCTCATGCGGTAGTTTATGTGGATGATGTGGATCATCTTGATATTAAAGCAATCGGCCCTCTGTTTGAAAAGCATCCCCGTTTTCCTGACAGAACCAATACAGAGTTTGTTCAGGTGATCGATGACCATACATTGAAAATGCGGGTATGGGAGCGCGGCTCAGATGAGACTCTGGCCTGCGGTACCGGCGCCTGTGCAGTTTTGACGGCGTCTACCCTGGCTGGGTATGTTCTGGGAAAGGCTGAGGTCAGGCTGCTTGGAGGCCCTCTGCAGATTGAACTGCGCAAAGAGGATGGTCATGTTATGATGACAGGACCTGCAGCGGAAGTATTTTCCGGTGAATGGAATGAAGATAACGAATTATAAGCGCCTGCTGTTTGCAGGTGACAGTATTACAGATGCGGATCATTTGTGGGAGCCCGGTTTTGATGGGCTTGGAAATGGATTCGTACATATGATTTCTGAAATGCTGAAGTTACAGGCGGCCCTTTCTGAGCCGCCTGTAATTATCAACAGCGGATTTAACGGATATCGGGCGGAGGATCTGCTCAGACGATGGAACCAGGTCTGTCTGAGCAAAAATCCGGATCTGGTGACGCTTCTGGTTGGCGTGAATGAGGCAGGTGCAGCGATGGAAGGCATGATAACAACGCCTGATATGTTTCGAAGAACCTATACCCGTCTGATCACAGAGGTGCTTGAGAATACGCAGGCAGATATGATTCTGGTGGAGCCGTTTTTATTTGACAGACCGGCATATCTCATTGCGTGGAGGAAGTATTTTGACCCGCTTTTACCGGTAATCGGAGAACTGGCAGAGGAGTATCATCTGCCTCTGCTCAGGCTGGATCAGCCCTTAAACGAACTGGCAGAAAGGCTGGGAACCGATGCGGTTACACGGGATGGAATTCACCTGACCGAAACCGGAAACCGCTTTCTGGCTGAAGCGTGGCTTAGACTGGTTAACGCCTGAATCAAATCCGGCATGACCGCATGATAAAAGAAAAATTCAGAAAAACTCAGGAAAATCCAGGAAAAATATGGAAAAAATTCAGGAAAATCCTCAAAAGAGATTGCATAAAGCAGAATATCGGATAGAATAAAAGAGGAAAAAGAATTATAAACAGAACAGAAGAATGCGAGGAAAAACATTATGAAATTATGGGGAGGCCGTTTTACAAAAGAAACGAACCAGCTGGTAGATGAATTTAATGCATCTATTACATTTGATAAGAGATTTTACAAGCAGGATATCAGAGGAAGTATTGCACATGTTACAATGCTTGCCAAACAGGGTATTCTTACGGATGAAGAGAGAGACTGCATTAAAGCAGGTCTTACCGGGATTCTCACAGATATTCAGGAGGGAAAGCTTGAAATTGATGAGACTGCGGAGGATATCCACAGCTTTGTTGAAGCAACTCTGATCGAGCGGATTGGTGATACCGGCAAAAAGCTGCATACAGGACGCAGCCGTAATGACCAGGTGGCGCTGGATATGAAATTATATACCCGCGATGAGATTTCCGAGCTTCACGGTCTGATTGAAGAGCTGCTGAAGACGATTCTGAAGATCATGGAGGAAAATACAGAAACCTATATGCCCGGTTTTACGCATCTGCAGAAGGCGCAGCCGCTGACGCTGGCACATCATTTTGGCGCTTATTTTGAAATGTTTCTGCGTGACAGATCTCGTCTGGAGGATATTTACGAGCGTATGAATTACTGTCCGTTAGGCTCCGGCGCACTGGCAGGAACAACCTATCCGCTGGATCGTTTTTATACCGCAGAGCTTTTGGATTTTAAAGGCCCCACATGGAACAGCATGGACTCTGTGGCAGACCGCGATTACCTGATCGAGCTGTTAAGTGCGATGGCAACGATTATGATGCATCTGAGCCGTTTTTCAGAAGAAATTATTATCTGGAACAGCAATGAGTACCGTTTTGTAGAACTGGATGACGCATACAGCACCGGCTCCAGTATTATGCCGCAGAAGAAAAATCCCGATATTGCAGAGCTGGTAAGAGGAAAAACAGGCCGCGTTTATGGAGCGCTGGTTTCCATGCTGACAACGATGAAGGGAATTCCGCTTGCTTACAATAAGGATATGCAGGAAGACAAGGAAATGACATTTGATGCCATTGATACTACAAAGGGATGTATTCAGACCTTTACCGGCATGATCGCAACCATGCGTTTCCGTAAGGATGTGATGGCAAGATCTGCTATGAACGGATTTACCAATGCAACGGATGCAGCTGATTATCTGGTAAATCACGGAGTTCCTTTCCGTGATGCACATGGTATTATTGGACAGATCGTATTATATTGTATCGATAAAAATATCTCAATTGAGGAAATGAGTCTGGAAGAGCTGAAGGCGATCAGCCCGGTATTTGAAGAAGATATCTATGATGCCATCAGTTTAAAAACCTGCGTGGAAAAGAGAATGACTCTGGGCGCTCCCGGACCTGATGCTATGAAACAGGTGATTGAGCGCTGCCATAAGCTGCTGGAACATGAATAGAGCAGCTTTGTTCGGCAGGAGAAAAGGATGGATATCAGCGGTCTGATTTACAGGAGCAGTTTTTGCAGGGAGAGTTTTGCAGGAGGAATCATTATGACACATGCAGAAGTCAGAAGGAAGTATGAAAAATTAACGAAATTGCTGATCAGCAGGAGATTGACGATTACAACCATGGAAAGTGCAACGGCCGGTCAGATTGCATCCCTGATTACAGATACGGAAGGGTCTTCGGCTGTACTGAAGGGGGCTTTTATCACCTATTCGAATGAGGCAAAGCTGATGCAGGGAGTTCCTGCGGAAACGATTGAAACCTATGGAGTGTATTCTCCCGATACGGCTCGCGCGATGGCAAGAGCCTGCCGTGCAGCGTACAAGGCGGATATCGGAATTGGCGTTACTGGTTCCATGGGAAATGCAGATCCGAACAATGCGGACAGTATTCCAGGAGTTGTATATTATGCGCTGGATATCAGAGGCTGTATTACGACGTATCGTATGGATCTGAAGCCTCAGCCTACGCGTTATGATTATAAAATGTGTGTAGCAGGAGATATCGCAGAGATGCTTTTGCTGTCATTAAGATAGTTTAAGACAAGTTATGCTGATTGAACGAGTTGGATGCTGGATTCATGCAGAAGTCTGTCTTCGGGGAGGAAAAAATGGGGTTATTTTTCAAAAAACAGAAAAAGATCAGCTATGATAAGACCGGGAAAAAACCGGTAATCCGTGCAAGCATTTGTACCGGAGAGCAGGTCGCCGGATTTAAAGAGATAAAAACCGGTAAGTTTGAAGAGTTAATGGTCCTCCGCAATGCGGAGGACCGGAAAAAGTTTCTGGAACTGTATGATGTAAAGGAAGATGAGATTACGAAAGAGTATTAATCATTCGTCTTCATCATGATCTGCAATTTGCTGCCGATATTCTGTCCTGTATCGTTTTCTGCAATAAATTGTGAAGCCGATCAGAATGAAAAGGGCCAGCAGGCTGACTGTGATCCCAGGGATCAGTCCGTCGGGAACATAGGTCAGGCGGATCTCATGGGTTCCGGCTTCCAGATCACAGCTGATAAATGCTTCCTGGAAGGTATAATAGTCTGTCTTTTTACCGTCTACATATAAGGTCCAGCCGGGATCGTAAGGGATGGAGAGGAAAAAGAGTCCGTCATCTTCCACTTCAATGATTCCTTCCAGACTGGTGTCGGAGCTTGAAGTAACCTGAAGCTGTTCTTCCTGCAGATTGCGGATCAGATCGATCAGAGCAGATTCCTTCAGATAGTAGGCGGTTGCGCGGAGGGAGGCATCATCTGTGGTACTCAGCACAATGGTGTCTTCCGGTGTGCAGTAGCCCAGATCCAGCAGAAAACCGCGGTTTGTATGAGTAAAATGTTTGACGGTTCCGCTGATATCTGCATCGATATTTTCAATGGCGCTGTTGTCTGTCTGAACGAAGACATGGCAGGCCTCACTTACCTTAAGTTCCATTTCAGAGTCCTTTTCCACAGCATCATAAATCTGATAAAAGAGCTGTTCTCCCCCATTTAGCTCGCTGAAGCTGTTTTGGAGATCAACAGGGGTGCTTTCCGTGGTATTCCAGTCTATATGAAAGCCCTCCGGCAGCATAAATCCAGGAGAAAGCGTATACAGATTTTCGTAGATATAGCAATCCTCGTTCTGTTCCCGAAGCGTCATAAGCTGGGATTCCTGTAATGTAGTGGTAGCCAGTGTATATTTTACATTTAAAATGGCATTCATCAGCGGCGTAATGCCGTTGTTGCTGTAGGCATTCATGGAGCTTTCCATTCCAAGGCGTTCATAGAAATCCGACATAGCGCCGTAGGATACGCTGGAAAAGGTGGATATGGAAGGGTATCCGACAAAAGCCCCGTCATTTTTTGTTTTTCTTGCAACCTTTTCAAAACGGTAGAATCCGGGGTCCGTATCACGTACGCGCTGAATCAGCTCCTGATAGCCGTCCGTATAATTCAGATATTCACTTCGGCTGACTGTGGTTACGCTGGTTGCAGCCATATTGATGGTTGCTTCAATGGTAACGGATACCAGCAGTAAAATAAAAAGAATTTCCCTTGTCCATCTTTTTTTGATGCAGGCAAGCAAAAGGACGGTGTAGATTCCCAGAAAAAGGAGGCTGAGCCAGAAGCTTTCAAAATGAAAGGCATCATCTGTGAGAATATTTTCGCAGAGAATGATAAAACCGGCTCCGATTCCGAATACAATTCCTACGGCCTTTGCAGTAAGCTCGTCAAGCTGCTCAACTCCCTCATAACACATGATGAGAAGAATCGCAATATAGAGAAAAGACTGGCGGCAGGGAAGGCTGTTGGGATAATGAAATCCGTGCCAGATAAAATTCGGTATATTGGTCGAGAAGCTAAACAGCATGAAGAAGAGCAGCGCCGTTTTGGTGATCTTCTCATTGGTGCGTACCTTTTTGCTCATATAGTAAAGCGGCAGACAGATCAGAATTCCGATACCGCAGTAAATATTGGGCCAGTGATCCAGACCGCATTCCGTATCTACATTGATCAGATGGCGTCCAAGCATTTCCAGAATGGAAAAATAGGAAATCCACTCGGTCGGAAAATTAATATCGCTGGAAGCGGTCAGTCCCAGTGCTCTGATTTCAGGAAAAAGGATCAGAGCTGACAAAGCCCCCGCCATAAGCGAGCTGAGCGCAAAGCGGATACAGGCATTCATGCGCTGACCGGAGAGCAGGGAGGGAAGCTGCATCAGAAAATAGAGAACACAGAAAATACACAGCATAATCGCAATATAATAGTTGGAAATAATTGCCATGGCCAGTGTGAGCACGTACATCAGATATTTTTTCTGCTTCACCAGACGTTCAATTCCAAGCAAAATAAGAGGGGTCAGCCAGATGCAGTCGAGCCACATGACGTTCCAGCTGTAGGCCGCCAGATACCCGGAGAGAGCATAAAAAAGCGAGAAAAACGGAATCTTAAAATCTGCGTGGCTGCTTTTGGCCTTTAAAAGAATAGAAAATGTCAATCCGGCAAGTCCCATTTTAAAAATAACCATATAGCTGATAAATTCAATTACGTGTTCCTGAGGACAGAAAAGGACCAGCCAGTTGAAGATACTGGAAAGATAGTAGCCGATAAGGGAAATAAAATTGGTTCCCATACCGATATTCCAGGTATAAAAAAGACTGCCTCCTTCTTTTAATTTGCGGGAAAGCTCCGCAAAGAAGGGTGCGTACTGATGATAAAGATCCGTCCGCAAGAAGCTTCTGTCCCCAAACGGATAGATCTGATTGCCTGCAAAAATGCAGAGCATGGAAAGCACCGGAAGCAGGAAAGCCAGCAAAGCAATCAGAAACTGGTCTGAAGTAAGCCTGCGGCGTATAGAGTTCAAATAATTCAAGGTAAGGAAAGCTCCTTTCTGGTTTACCGGAAATATTTTAGTGCAGAGATTTTTTGGTATCAATTTTTAATTCTTTCTAGCAAAGATTCTCTTTTATTGGTTCCGGAAAACAAATAGTTTACTGAAAATATAATTCAGGATTACAACAATGACGCTGTCAAGTATCTTAGCCAGACCGCCGTCCAAATGGATCCATTCAACCGCCGCAATCAAAAACCCCATATCAAACAGGCCGGAAATGATACGTCCGCCTGTAAATGCACAGAGTTCCTGAAAAATAACCGAAATCCGGCAGCTGCGGCTTTTAAAGACCCAGATTTTGTTGGTAACAAAAGCAAACAGCACAGAAACCAGCCATGCAAGTGCATTGGCAATCCGATAGTCTGTAAAGGAATCCAGAATAAAATACGTGATAAAATTAACAGCAGTCGTACAAACTCCAAAGAAGAGGTAAGAAAGCAGTTCTTTTTTCAATGTGATGAATCCTCCCCAAAAGCTGATACAGCAGAGCAGTCCCGTGCATCGGAACTGCTTTCTTCGGAAGTTGTTTCTTTGGAAACGGTTTCTCCTGTCGTAATGGAATCCGAGGTATTCATGCGGCACTCTTTCAGCAGATAGATGGGGCGATGCTTGGTTTCCATATAAATATGGGAGATATATTCTCCGACAATTCCGATTGACAGTTCGATCACTCCACCCAGAAACAGTACGGCACAGAGCGTGCTTGCATATCCGGGTACGTCAATTCCATAGATCAGAGTTTGAGCCAGCGTAATCAGGATGTAGACAAAGGCAGTCAGTGAAATGACTGCGCCGACAACCGAGAGCATACGCAGCGGAACAACAGAAAAAGAAGTAATTCCATCGATTGCATAGCGAGAGAGCGAGTGAAAGCTCCACTTACTGGTTCCAATCGTGCGTTCTACATTTTCATAAGGAATCCAATCGGTATCGAAGCCGACCCATGCAAAAATACCTTTAGAAAACCGTTCAATTTCGCACAGCTTTAAAATGGCATCGACCATCTGTCTCGTCATCATGCGGTAATCTACAGCTCCATAAGCCAGTGAAACGTTGGTCAGACGGTTGCTGATGTGATAGAAGGAGCGGGAAAACAGGCTGCGGATGCGTGATTCGCCTTTTCGGCTGGTGCGCATGGCAGCACAGCAGTCATGACCCGCTTCCAGAGAAGCCGCCATTTTAGGAATCAGTTCCGGCGGATGCTGAAGATCCGCATCCATAATAATAACGTAATCTGCAGTAGATGCTTGCAGACCTGCGTACATAGCAGCCTCCTTGCCGAAATTTCTGGAGAAGGAAAGATAGCTGATTCTGGGAAAGCGCTTTGCAAGGTCTGTCATCACTGCCAGAGTATTGTCTTTGCTGCCGTCATTTACAAAAATAAAACGAAAAGAATATTTTTGTAATGTTTCAGTTACTTTTAACGTTTCTAAAAGGAACAATTCAAGCCCCTCTGCTTCATTAAAGCAAGGGACCACAATATCAACAGTATTCATATAAGATATCCTTTCTGTAATCGGTTCTATTTTAGTATAGAGCCGGAAAAAAGTAAAGCCTAAGGCTTTGCAGGGAGAAAATAAGATTCGGCGCGAGTGTGACCAGCAGCCAAAAGACATATTCGGGTGGCGGACAGAATAAGATAGGATAGACATGTGGATATTTCAGAGAATTAAGGAGGACATACAATGTCGGACAAAATGATTGAAAGCAACAAGGTCAGCATTATCGGTAAAATTGCTGAAGGATTTACCTACAGTCATGAGGTATATGGAGAAGGATTTTACATGACATCCCTGAAAGTGAACCGGCTTAGCGACCAGGTGGATATGGTTCCGGTGATGATTTCCGAGCGCCTGATTGATATAACCCAGGATTATATTGGTCAGACGGTAGAGGCGATTGGGCAGTTTCGCTCCTATAATTACCATGAGGGACCGAAAAATCGCCTGATCTTATCCGTTTTTGTGAGGGAAATCAATTTTATTGATGAATTTACAGACTACACGAAAACCAATCAGATCTATCTAAACGGCTACATCTGTAAGGCACCGGGATACCGCAAGACTCCTCTTGGAAGAGAAATTACAGATCTTTTGGTAGCAGTCAACCGCCCCTATGGAAAATCGGATTACATACCCTGTATTGCCTGGGGCAGAAATGCCCGATATGCAGCCGGTTTTTCGGTAGGAAGCAATATAGAGCTCTGGGGACGTGTACAATCCAGAGAATACACAAAAAATATGGGAGAGAACCAGAGTGAAAAAAGAGTTGCCTACGAGGTATCGGTCAGCAAGCTGGGGCATTGAGAAATGTAGCATGAAACAATAAAATATGGAAAGAAAACCCTGCGGCTGCAAATCACAGCTGCAGGGTCTTTTTTTCATTTATCCCTCAATCGGGAGATGGTCAATAAAGGTATATACGTCATTTTTATTCATCAGATAGGAGGGTGTGCCGTCAATATACAGCGCAAAATAGTTATTATCATAGGGCGTCAGTACCAGTTTTACCTGACTGCGCTTTTTGGACTTCAATTTTACGGTAAAGGTAATGGCTTCATCTCCAATCGGTGCATTTCCTTCTTCTGTAGGATACAGCTTTTCTGCGGAAGCATTCTGCAGAGAGGAAAATAACTCTGTAAAATCGGAACCTGTGATCTCTTTTGTATCGTAGGAGAAGGTCAGATCCTGATACTGAATGGTCATCGCTTTAACAGAGGAGAGCAGAAAATTAAATGGCTTCATCTGAATCAGGGAACTTCTGCTGCAGTTTAAAAACGGTTCCAATACGGAAGCCTCCATCCGATAAACCTGCGAAATATTGTTCCAGGTTACGTAATAATACGAATCGACGGCTTTTCCAACCGTTAACTGAAGGCTGTGTTTCACAGAAACTGTTTTTTCTTCAGAGGTTTCCTCTTTGGAAGTCTCCTGCTGTTTTTCAGAGGTTTGCTGATCTTCTTCAGAAGTCTCCTGTTTTTCTTCAGAAGCTTCCTGCTGCGTGTATTTTAAGGAAATTACAGCGGTGGGCTTGTCGAGTCCGTAAGCGGCCATTTCCTTTTTGCTGATATCGTAGGCTGCACATCCGGAGGTGCTCAGGCTGCTTACTGCTTCTGTGAGCGCTGTGACAGCGGAATCGTCCATGGCAAATTTGTCTCCGTTGATATCGGCAAACCAGGTACACTGATCCAGGTAATCAAGCGCAGGATCTCCCTTCTTTTTGTAGGTGAAGTTCAGCTTTTCTTCTCCGCGCAATATTGCGATTTTTTGGAAAATCGCGGTTGAATCCGGTAAGGGAAGTTCATCAGCCTGGATCATATCGAGCAGCGGATGGGAAAAATACCCCGGAATTTCGGAATCTATCGTGTAGATACCATCCTTTGCGCTGGTGGAAATATAAGTTATATCAGAAAACTGATTGGTATTGCCAAAATATATGGTAAATTCGGTGCCATCCTGATCTTTTACGGTCACATAGGAGGAAGGCTGGTCAAGGCCGTAATCAGCAGCGTTTTCAAGGGAATCGCTGATCTTTCGGGAAGCCTTCAGCGTCTGCAGACTGTTTTTCATGCCGGACAGAGAGCTTTGGTTCAGCGGAAATTTTTTATTCGCATCGTACTGCCAGGTTTCTTTGTCCTTTTTCAGGGAAAATGCCAGGGTATCTGCATTATATCCATACTGAATAAAAGAAATGCTGCTGCTGTTAAACTTCTTGGGATAAACAGTAAGATCCGTCTGTTCTTTAGTTGATTCTGCTTCCTTTTTTTCCTGATCTGCATTGTAGCGCAGCAGGAAAAAATAACCGATACCGGCGAGGATGAGCAAAATGAGCAGGGTAAGCAGCACATGTTTCTGCTTTTTTCGTTTCATTTATAAAATCTCCTTTATAATTTTCTCCTTCTTAACCAGATAACAATGCCGGTAATCAGAAGTCCCGCAGGGAGCAGAATAACGAAAACGAGAGTCTGCAGCTGGACAGACGCGGCATTTGGCGTAATGGTTTCTATGGACATGGACTTTGCATCAATCGTAACAGAGGATGTATGTTCACACATGTAGCCAATTGAATTGGCAAGTAAATCCACATTGCTGATATTATACTGGGAAACCAGAGATTCATCAACCAGGTAAGGGGTAGAAAATACAATTAATTTCGTGTTTTTTTCATCGGATACGGTTTCCTCTGCAAGAACACCGAGATTAAACTGCCCGGACCTGTCACCTGATTCCTTTTTAGAGGTGGAAAACTGTCCTCCGGAGGGAATCTTTTCATATGCAGAATCAGAGGTGGTCAGCAAAGCGGTTCTGGTGACACTGCTTCTTACATCGGTAAATTCAAGTCCTGCAGCCTGTGTGATCAGTGTCGGAACATTGGAGGCGGCGAGATCCGTGGTGATGCTGTGCGTGCCGTACTGCGGAAGAATCGTTATAGGAGACTGATAATAGGAATTGGAATCTCCTTCAAAAATAATACCGTTTGAGGTTTTCATTCCGTAATTATCCAAAATCCGATCAAACTGAGTCAGTTTATCGGCAGTATAAGAGGTTAAAAACAGCGCTTTTCCGCCATTTTCCAGATATTTTATAATCATATCTGCTTCATCGGATGAAAAATCGGCCTGAGGAGCTAAAACCATCAGAATACTGCAGTCCTTTGGGACAGAATTTTCTGACAGAAGAGACAGACTTTTCAGTTCGTAGTTGCTTTTGGTCAGAGCGGTCTGAGCGGTAGCAGAGAGCGTGGTTTCATCGTGACCGGTTGTGTAATACAGAACCGGAAGTGTTTTGGCGGTTACATAGTCGATCGCCGAGGTGATTTCCCCTTCTCCGTCGAAGTTTTGTTCGGAGCTGCCACTGTAATAGGCAGAAGCGCTGATCTCATAGATTTCAGAATCGGAGATGGTCTTATAGCGTTGTTTTCCTTCGACAATGACGCTGCCTGCTGACAGCTCATCGGCATTGTACTGCGAGGTAAAGGTGGGATTTTTCACCGGGTCCACGACCTTTACTTTGATATGATCGGACTGTTCCTCGTAACGATTTAAAAGATTTAAAAGCGTATCATCCTCCTTGTTATTTTCAAAAAGTGCATAGATCGTAATATCCTGCTCCAGATCTTTCAGGATTTCTTTCGATTGTTTGCTTAATGTATAAACCTTGTTGCTGCTGATATCGATTTTTGTAAGAGAAGAAGGCAGCGCACTGCCTGCCATATTTATGACGACCGCCAGCGCAATGCTCAGACAGATGGATAATACGCTGTAAGAGCCGTGGCGGAGCGCACCGGAGCGTCCCCATCTGCGTTTTTCGATGCTCTGAGCGGTCAAAAACAGAAAGACCGCAGTCACACTGAGGTAGAAAATAATAGCGGTTATATCAAAAATTTCATTATAAAAATTGTCCAGATGAGAAGAGAGTGAAAGATTTTTAATAAAATCAGGCAGCTCAAATGGTACATTTTCGATTAAGTCAAGGGCGAGCAGAACTCCGACGCAGCCGACACAGGCCAGAATCTGGTTTTCCGTCAGTGAGGAAATAAACAGGCCGATGGCAATTGCAGCGCAGCCAAACAGGAAGAAGGCAAGCAGCATGGAGCAGGAGCCTGCCATCTGGGTGGAGCCCATATTTTTCAGCAGAAAAGGAAAAATGCAGCTGATCAGGCAGACCAGACCGAAAACTGATACCATAGACAAATATTTGCCCAAAACGATGGAAGAAACAGATACCGGAGAGGTAAGCAGCAGCTGATCGGTTTTATTTTTCCGATCCTCCGCGATACTGCGCATGGTCAGAATTGGAATGATAATGATGAAAATAAACTGAATGCTGTAGAGCGGCGCCGCGAAGGTGGCATATCCGTAGGTCAGATTGATAATAACATAGTAGATACTGATAAACAGCAGCATCGCCGCCATTACCAGATAACCGGTTATGGAAGTAAAGTAGCTTTGTAATTCGCGTTTATAGATTGCTAACATTTGATTTTAGTCCTCCTGTTTTTCGGCAGATTCTGTCTGTGCAATTTTTTCGTCGGATTCTGTCCGTTCAATTGTTCCATCAGATTCTGTCTGTTCGATTTTTTCATCAGATTCTGTCAGCTCGATAAAAATGTCTTCCAGAGAGCGGCTGGCTGCTTCCATGGAGTAAACAGGAAGAAATGCATCGCAAAGCGCCAGAAACAAATCGTCTCGTATTTCCGTGTTTCTGCCATATTCGATATCAGCTGATACCAGGTGGTCATCAGCCGGCTCTGAAATGGTGTACTGTGTGATGCCGGAAAGTGCGGACAGCACGTTTTCCAGCTGAGTGCGGGAGCCCTTCACAGTAAGCTTCAGGCTGTTTGTACCTTTGATGGCTTCCTCAAGTCCCTCAGGAGTATCGCTTGCGGCCAGTTTTCCATGCGAAATGATCATGATATGATCGCAGATCGCACTTACTTCGGAAAGGATATGTGAACTGAGCAAAATAATGCGGTCTTTTGCAAGACTGCGGATGGTCTCACGCATTTCAATCATCTGAAGCGGGTCGAGTCCTGCCGTGGGCTCATCCAGAATGATGATATCCGGGAGACCAAGAACTGCCTGTGCGAGTCCCACACGCTGGCGGTAACCTTTTGAGAGGCTGCGTATCAGCCGGTTTTTTACATCATCCGTTCTGGAAATCGTCAAGGCTTCTTCAATGGCAGCCTTTGTATCTTTTCTGGGAATCTTCTTTAATTCTGCGGCAAATTTCAGATATTCCGATACCGTCATATCCATATAAAGAGGCGGAAGCTCCGGCAGATAGCCAATGCACTTGCGGGCCTTTTCCGGGTCCTCCAGAATGTCAAAGCCGTTGATGGAAATACTGCCTTCGGTAGGAGCCAGATAGCCGGTAAGCATATTCATGGTGGTCGATTTGCCTGCGCCGTTTGGCCCGAGGAAGCCGTAAATAAGCCCCTCATTCAGCGTAAAGCTTAAATGGTCTACCGCAAGGTGGCCGTTATAGATTTTTGTGAGATCTTTTACCTCGATCATAGTATCCTCCTGTGAGAAATTATTTTATGATATTTTCATGATACCGGGGCGGCACAGCGTTGTGTAAATGGCTGTGAATACCGCTGTGTCAGCGCAAATGGCTGCCCGGGATATCTTTTCTTAAAACAGCATAAGATTTTTATGTGATAAAATTGTGTTCAAAGGAAAATAAAACGGTGAACTTTTTGTGATATAGCAAAAAATCAGTCGTATTTTGCAGAATTGAAAAAGTTAAGAGAAATAAAAAGGCCGGATGGGATACAAAAGAGAGCGGAAGCTTCTGCGTATCTCATCTGGCCTTTTTTGAATGGAAAACGTAATGGCTTAGCCGATTACATTGCTCATATTGTAATAACCGGGAGTCTGACCGGCTAAAAATTTGGCTGCCTGAACAGCGCCTTTACCGAAAATCGCTTTGGAGTAAGCGGTGTGTTTGATCTCAATCACTTCGTCCTGGCCGCAGAAGAACACTTCGTGTTCGCCCACGATGTTGCCGCCGCGGACAGCGCTGATTCCGATTTCTTTTTCGGAACGTTTTACGCGTTCCTGAGAGCGGTCGTATTTGTAGCTGTACTCGTTATTTAAAACAGCGTTCATTGCATCTGCAAGCGCAAGTGCGGTTCCGCTGGGAGCGTCAACCTTCTTGTTGTGATGTTTTTCAACGATTTCCATATCATATCCGGCACGGGCCAGAACATCAGCAGCAGCAGCAACCAGCTTCAGAATCGTGTTCACCCCTAAAGACATGTTGGCAGAACGGAGAACCGGAATTTTTTCGGAAGCCGCTGTTACCTTGTCGAGCTGTTCGGTAGAAAGTCCTGTGGTACAGAGAATCAGAGGAAGATTTTTTGCGATACAATCCTCTAACAGTCCGTCAACTGCTTTGGCTGTGGAAAAGTCGATGACAACATCTGCTTTGACATCGCAGTCCTTCAGAGAAGTAAATACAGGATAGGAGTTTTGAACGGCATCCGGGTTGATGTCGATACCGGCAGCCATCGTGCATTCAGAATCCTGTGCAACGATATCGGAAATTACCTGGCCCATATGACCATTGCATCCGTGCATAATAATTTTTATCATAAAATGTACTCCTTATTATCTTAGCGCTGTTACAGAATACCGTATTCTTTCATGGCAGCAATCAGTTTTTCTTTATTGGAGGCATCCATGGGGGAAAGCGGTCTTCTGCAGGGACCTGCATTCCATCCAAGCAGGTTCATTGCTTCTTTAACCGGAATCGGATTTACTTCGCTGAATAAAGCGTGGATCAGATTCATGGCTTCAAGCTGCAGTTTTCTGGAACCTTCGATATCGCCGGCAAAGAATTTTGCGCAGATATCATGTGTCTGAGAAGGCGCTACGTTGGAAAGTACGGAGATTACGCCTTTTCCGCCAATGGAAAGCAGCGGTACGATCTGGTCATCATTGCCGGAGTAGATATCAATACATCCGTCTGCCATTGCTGCCAGATCCATAATCTGTGAGATATTGCCGGTAGCTTCTTTAATTGCGACAATGTTGGGAACGGTCTTTGCCAGTTTTACAGCAGTTGCAGGCAGAATATTGCAGCCGGTTCTGCTGGGAACATTGTACATAATAATAGGAAGAGAGACCGATTCAGCAATCATGGTATAATGATCGATCAGTCCCTGCTGAGTTGCCTTATTGTAGTAAGGAGTTACAATAAGAAGCGCATCGGCACCATCTGTTTCTGCATCTTTTGATAATTCAATTGCAGTCTGTGTGCAATTTGAACCGGTTCCTGCTACAACGGGGACACGTTTATTGACATGCTTGCAGGTAAAACGGATTACTTCAGAATGTTCTTCAACTGTTAATGTGGAAGATTCGCCTGTAGTACCGCAGATGATGATCGCATCAGTTCCTTTTGCAATCTGATCATCCAGCATCTTTGCAAGTTCATCGTAGTTAACACTTAAATCTTCATTAAAAGGCGTAACAATTGCAACGCCGGCGCCAGTAAAAATTGACATAAAAATATCCTCCTGATGATATGGTTTTAGGGTGAAAACAGCCTTTTTCATGTTTTAGCGGTTTCCAGGGTGAAAACAGCCTTTTTCATGTTTTGGCGGTTTCCAGGGTGAAATACCTTTTGTGCAAAACGGTATCCAGACCTGCTGCCCCTGTTATCATAATATATAATAGGAAACCGAAGCTCCTACTATGTAAAAAAACAGAAGCTATGGGCGGACAGCCTATAACTCCTGTTCATATGGTTAATGTGGTCATACATAGGACTTATGGGTAGCTCTCCACTTTCGTGACAGTCATAAGATTATTCACCTTATGCCCAGGATGTAGTGTGCAGCAAAATTCATCCTTCGGCACGTGTTCCTTTCTGCGTTCATCAACCGGCGCTGCACCGTCAGGCGGCGTACTGATAACACATGCAACCTCTACTTCATAATATGTAACGATGATAACATGCTTTACATCTGTTGTCAAGAATCTCGTCATTATTGAAAAAGGATTGTTTTTTTGAATTATCTATATTATAATTCACATGATAAAGGCGAATTTGAAAATAAGTGAGCCGGAAAGGATTGGGAAGAGAATATGACAGACAGATATACAAGCCCTCTTTCAGAACGCTATGCAAGCCGGGAAATGCAGTATATTTTTTCACAGGACAAAAAATTCCGTACCTGGAGAAGATTATGGGTTGCTCTTGCAGAGGCAGAATATGAACTGGGACTGGACAGCGTTTCCAAAGAACAGATCGATGAACTGAAAGAACATTTAGACGATATTAATTATGATGTGGCAAGAGAAAGAGAAAAACTGGTGCGTCATGATGTAATGTCTCACGTATACGCATATGGCGTTCAGTGCCCCAATGCGAAGGGAATCATTCATCTGGGAGCAACCTCCTGTTACGTAGGTGATAATACAGACATTATCATCATGTCAGAGGCTCTTGAGCTTGTGAGAAAGAAACTGATCAATGTACTGGCAGAGATGGCAAAGTTTGCCGAGCAGTATAAAGCGCTGCCTACACTGGCATTTACACATTTTCAGCCTGCGCAGCCTACTACTGTTGGAAAACGTGCAACTCTGTGGATGATGGAGCTGAAACTGGATCTGGAGGATCTGGAGTATATGATCGACAGTCTGCGTCTGCTGGGCTCCAAAGGAACAACCGGTACACAGGCAAGCTTTATGGAGCTGTTTAACGGAGATCATGAAAAGATCAAGATGCTGGATCAGAAGATTGCTCAGAAGATGGGCTTTGCGGGATGTTATCCTGTATCCGGTCAGACCTATTCCAGAAAAGTGGACAGCCGTGTTTTAAGCGTACTGGCAGGAATTGCACAGAGCGCACATAAGTTCTCCAATGATATTCGCCTTCTGCAGCATTTAAAAGAGGTAGAAGAACCGTTTGAAAAGAACCAGATCGGCTCCTCCGCTATGGCGTATAAGAGAAATCCCATGCGCTGCGAACGTATGGCATCTCTTGCAAACTATGTAATGGCAGATATGATGAATCCCATGCTGGTTGCCTCTACTCAGTGGTTTGAGCGTACACTGGATGATTCTGCAAATAAACGAATCAGTATACCGGAGGCATTTCTTGCTATAGATGGTATTCTGGATCTGTATCTGAACGTAGTGGATGGACTGGTTGTTTACGATAAGGTAATCCATAAACATCTGATGGCAGAGCTGCCTTTTATGGCAACTGAGAATATCATGATGGATGCGGTAAAGGCAGGCGGTGACCGTCAGGAGCTGCATGAAAAAATCCGTACTCTGTCCATGGAAGCCGGTAAGAACGTAAAACAGAATGGTCTGGACAATAATCTGCTGGAACTGATTGCAGCGGATGAATCTTTCGGACTAAATCTGGAGGATTTAAAGAAATCTATGGATCCTTCCCGTTATACCGGCCGTGCAACCGAGCAGGTAGAAGAATTCCTGGCAGAAGTTATTCAGCCGGTGCTGGATGCGAATAAGGATATTCTGGGCGT
>JAUNPP010000130.1 GCA_030536685.1 Lachnospiraceae bacterium | reverse complement strand
GTAAAATACAATAGGGTAGCAATACAGTCGGTTGCGGCAGAACAGTAATACAGTCGGCTGCGGCAGAACAGCGATATAGTTGGCTGCGGCTGACTGCTGGAAAACAGAGTGAAAAACAAGGCGGAAACGGTGGAATTATGAAGACTGCAAAAGAATTGAAAGAATTATACAATACTTCAGAGTTCCGGAGAACATATACCTATGATCAGAAAAATCTGGGGGCAGTTTGCACAGAGGAGGGGACTTCTTTTCTTCTGTGGAGCCCTCTGGCTCGAAAGGTAGAGCTTTGTCTGTATCGTGACGGAGAACAGGGAGAGTGTTTTCGGAAAATTGCGATGCAGAAGAAGGAATATGGCGTCTGGGAGTATCGGACAGAGGAATATCTGCATGGCGTTTATTATGATTTTCTGATTGACAGGAATAGCGAACAGGTTCAATTGGGAGACCCTTATGCGAGGGCCTGCGGAATTAACGGAATGCGCAGTATGGCGGTCGACCTGAAAAAAACAGACCCCGAGGGCTGGGAGATGGATCGGGCGCCTGAGAAGACTGCGGAAAATATTATTTATGAGCTGCATGTAAAGGAATTTTCCTGGGACAGATCAGGTGGTTTTTGTGAAAACTGCCGGGGAAAATATACGGCCTTTCTGCAGGAGCATACAACATTAAACGGAGATGGAATCCATCCGACAGGAATCGATTACCTGAAGGAACTGGGTGTGACTCATGTACAGATTATGCCGGCTTATGATTACGGCTCGGTAGATGAGAAAAATAACGAGGAATTTAACTGGGGCTACGATCCCGTTAATTATAATGTACCGGAAGGCTCGTATTCCACAGATCCGGCTCACGGTGAAGTGCGGATTCAGGAGTTTAAGCAGATGGTACAGTCGCTTCACAGAAATGGTTTCCGGGTGATTATGGATGTGGTGTATAACCATACCTTTTCGCTGGAATCCAATCTGCATAAGGCAGCGCCGTGGTATTATCACCGCACGGATGAAAATGGCATTATTTCCAATGGTTCTGCCTGCGGTAATGATGTGGCAAGTGAAAGAGCAATGTGCAGCAATTATATTGCAGATTCGGTTCTTTACTGGGCAAAGGAATACCATATCGATGGCTTCCGCTTTGATCTGATGGGACTTTTGGATGTGGATCTGATGAACCGGATTCGAAAGGAGCTTGATGATCTGTATGGAAAAGGTGAGAAATTATTATTTGGAGAGCCGTGGGCGGCGGATGAAACGGCTATGGAAGGAAACTCCATTCCGGCATTGAAGAAAAATATCAGGAAGCTGGATGAAAATGTCGGAATGTTCAGCGATGATATCCGTGATTCTATTAAAGGACATGTTTTCGAGGGCGATGAGCCGGGATTTGTAAATGGTGCGCCGGATATGGAGGAGAAGATCCTGAACAGCGTAAAGGCGTGGTGTCTGGGGGATGAGGGCGCGAAAGCACCTTCTCAGATCATTTCTTATATTTCTGCTCATGATAACTGGACTCTCTGGGATAAGCTGGAAAAGACAACTCCGGATGAGGCGGAGCGTCTGGAACGGAACAAGCTGGCGGCTGCGGTTTATATGACCTGTCAGGGAAGCCTGTTTTTCCTTTCCGGTGAGGAGTTTGCCAGAACAAAGGACGGCGAAGAAAACAGCTATAACGCGCCGATTGAGCTGAACCGCCTGGACTGGGAAAGAGCGTATCAGTACAGTGATTTGAGAAGATATTATCAGGGACTGATCGCCCTGCGAAAGCAGCTTCCGGGTCTGTGCGACAAATCCGCAAATGCCGGAAAGCGGATCTTTGGACAGTGGAAAAGGGACGGAGCAGCAGGATTTTATGTAGAGAATCAGGAAAATAAAGGCACAGAAGAAAGTGCGGCTTGCTGTTTGCCTGTTCATTCCGGCTGGAAAACGCTTGCGGTGGTTTATAACAGGACGGAAAAGCCGGTTTCTGTTTTGCTTCCTGAAGGTGAAGAAGGCGAATGGGAGGTTCTGGTGGATAAGAACAGCAGCTTTTGCTGGATGGAAGACCGGAAAGTGTCGAAAAAGGCTACAGCAGCACCGGTCAGCGCACTGATACTGGGAAAAAAGTAAAGAAAGCTGATAAAAAAGGATAAAACCGGTAAAAAAGAAATCTGATAGAGAGAGAAAACATAATATGAAATGGATTTACGGAAAACAGGATTTTCATACAATTGAGCGAGGGCAGGAGAACTGCTATCTGCTGACCAATGGTCTTGGCGGATTTTCTTCCCTGACAATGACAGGTTCCGCTGCAAGGAATGACCATGCATTTTTTATGGCGTGTACACAGGCGCCTAACCACAGATATAATATGGTACACCGACTGAAGGAGAGGCTTCTGACCGGTAAAAAAGAATTTATATTGTCGACGCAGGAATTTGCAGATGGACATTGCGAGAGCGGATATGAATATCTTTCTTCTTTTTCTTATGAGGAAAGTCCAATCTGGAAGTTTCAGGTAAATGGAGTGGAAATCCATAAGGAAATCGGTATAAAGCAAGGGGAAAATACGGTTGCTGTTTATTATATTGTAAATAACCGCAGCAGAGAAGCCGTGACCTTTGAAATCACCCCGTTTTTCCAGTTTGCTCCGAAGGGGAGTGAGCCGAAAACTTTACAGAAATTGGTAAAGAAGGGAAATTTGATTTCTTCCAATGGACTGACCCTTTATTTTCAGACAAACGGAGCAGTTACGGAGATTCCGGAGACGGAGGAAGTGTATTTTTACAGCTACGATGCGTGTGATGGAAGACGAAAAACCGGGCTTGCAAATGCAAATCACAAGATCAGGGTCTGCGCTGAGGCGGGAAAACAGGTGAAGCTTGCGCTGGTGTATTCATTGGAAGCGTATTTTTCGGAGGTTTTTTCATCGGAGAAGGCGCTGGAATGTGCTGAGGCCGTTATAAGGGAGATGAAGCAGTATAAAAAAGAGCTGAGGGAAAGGGCCGGATTTCGGATGCCGATGGCAGGAGTGCTTGCTCAAAGCGCCAACCAGTTTGTTTCCAGACGGGATTCGACGGGCGGCGATACAATTCTGGCGGGTTATCCGTTTTTTGAAGACTGGGGAAGAGACACCATGATCGCGCTTCCCGGTATCTGTATCTCAACCGGTCAGTACAAAACTGCAAAGCGGATTTTGCGTACATTTGCGGTAAACGAGCGAAACGGTCTGATGCCGAATCTGTTTCCGGAGGGTGGCAATGAGCCTCTCTACAACACTGTGGACGCGGCGCTTTTGTTTATCAACTGTGTGTATTTGTATTTTCAGGCTACGAAGGATTCTGATTTTGTCCGGGAAATGTTTCCTGTGATGAAACGGATTATAAAAAATTATCAGGAAGGCACGGAATTTGGCATTCATCAGACGGAGGATGGGCTGATTCAGTCAGGAGAAGGTTTATGGCAGGTGACCTGGATGGATGTACGGTTTGAGGATATCCTTCCTACGCCCAGACAGGGAAAAGTGGTGGAAATCAATGCTTACTGGTATAATGCCCTCTGTATTATGAATACCCTGGCTTCGACGGTCGGAGAGCCTGCTGTCTATCAGGAACTCAGAGAACAGGTGAAGGATTCCTTTACCAGAGAGTTCTGGATGGAGGAAAAGGGATGTCTGAAGGATCTGGTATCAGGTACGCCGGCGGATGAGCAGATCCGCTGCAATCAGATATGGGCGGTTTCCATGCCGTTTACGATTCTGGATCATGAGAAGGAAAAGCAGGTGGTGGAGACGGTTTTTGAAAAGCTGTACACGCCTTATGGCCTGCGGACTCTGGAGGAAAATGATCCCCAGTTCCATCCTTTTTATCAGGGGAAAATGGAAGAACGCGATATGGCATATCATCAGGGAACCGTGTGGGCTTTCCCGCTCGGCGCATATTATCTGGCGTATCTGAAGGTAAATCATTACAGCCCGGAAGCGAAGAAAACCGTTTCGGATCAGCTTGAGGTGATGGAGAGCGCTCTGCGCGAGGGCTGTATCGGGCAGCTCCCGGAGATTTATGATGGGAAAAATCCTTCCCGTTCAAAGGGATGTTTTGCTCAGGCATGGAGCGTGGGCGAAATCCTGAGAGTGTATGAGGCGATTGAAAAATTATAATATCATAAAAATTAGAAAAATATCACAAAAAAGGCAGCAGTTTAGACTTCAAAGATAGAGTAACGTTAAAAAAAGTATAAACTGTTTGCTTTTTTTTATTTTGTCAAGTATAATCTATGGATAAGCAAGTATTTGTTGATTTTTCACATATTATGTAGAGAAACCGTTTGAAAACATCGGTTTTTTCACTAAATGTGTTTACGTTTATATCGGTATATTAGAAAAAGAGAGACCGATATGGACCAATCGGAAGTAAAGAAGGTGCGGCGATGAAAAGATATGGCAGCAGACGGGCTGCGTACATAATAGCTGTTTTAGTAATCACTGTATGCTTCTGTTCCATTGTTTATAAGCTTTTACAGATCGATGCAGCCCCCTGGCAGCAAAGCTTTTTTGGGCAAAGTGACAAAGAGGTGTCTCTTCATGGGTACCGGATTGAGATGCCGGAATATATTTCAGCGGAAGATGCAGCAGAAGGAGATTATTCAGAGGTATTGGAGCGCGAAGGCCGGGGCGAAGAACATATCAGGATGAAGCATCTGGAACATATGGTAGCTGTTTTTGCAATGCTGATTTCTCCTGCGCTTTTGTTTATGCTGCTGATACGGCTGTTTGGCCGGTGGCTTGCGAGGATATGGCATGTGATCAGTTATATTCATCAGGCAGACGGAAAGGAAAGCTGTCCTCCGAAACTAAGAATCGAAATTATCTGATTAGAGAAAAGATTCGAATTGTCAGGAGGTAGACTATGATTGCAGAAGTAATGTCAGTAGCAATCTTTTTGATTATGTTTGTTTTGATCATTTTAGAAAAATGGGAACGGCATCAGATTACGCTGGTTAGCGGATTGGCAACTATTGTGCTGGTATTCGGGCTGGGAATGCACAGTCTGGATGCGGTGATCGAAACATTGAATATACATGGGATTTTTAAGTTAAGCTTTTGGTATCAGGCCGGAGAGGCGGCAGAAAATTCCACCGGTATCAACTGGGCAACGATTATTTTTGTGGCTGGTATGATGGTTATGGTGGAGGGCATGGCGCATGTCGGATTTTTCCGCTGGCTGTGCATGAAGATCGCGAAGCTGGTCAGATATCAGGTTATCCCGATCTATATCACTTTTATGATATTATCAGGGGTGCTTGCCATGTTTATCGACAGTATCACGGTAATTCTGTTTTTGGCGGCGGTAACGATCGAGCTGGCGCAGCTGCTGAAGTTTAATCCGATTCCGATGATCCTTTCAGAGATTTTCTGCGCAAATCTTGGCGGCTCGGCTACCATGTGCGGAGATCCGCCGAACATTATTATCGGAACCTCACTGGGATATTCATTTGCTGATTTTATACAGAATACCGGTCTGATCGCGGGAGTTTCCCTGGTTGTGATGGTTTTCTATTTTTATTTTGTTTTCCGCAAGGAGCTGAAGAAGGACGCAGAGGCAGAAAAGGCGATGAACGTATATCCGGAACCGGATAAGATCATTACCGATAAGCGCGGCTTTGTAATCAGTACGATCATCTTCCTGTGTGCAGTTGTTATGCTGATCACACATGCGCAGACGGGTCTGACTGTAGCATTTATCGGCGTTTTTATCGCTGCGGCGACTCTGATTGCAGCAGGAAAAAATGCCATCACTCTTGTGAAAAAGGTCGATTATAAGACACTGAGCTTTTTTATCGGATTATTTATCGTAGTAGGCGGGCTGGAACAGACAGGTGTTTTGGAAATTATGGCTGGTTTTATTGAAAAAATCAGCAAAGGTGATACAATTATTATGACAGTGATTATTATAACGGTATCTGCTGTTGCCAGTGCGTTTGTGGACAATATCCCATTTGCGGCAACCATGATCCCCGTTATAAAAAGTCTGGCTTCCATGAATGGAATCGATGCATCTGTACTGGCCTGGGCGCTGGCGATGGGAACGGATATCGGCGGAAGCGCAACTCCGATCGGAGCCTCTGCCAACGTTGTCGGAATTGCAGTTGCATCGAAAGAAGGTTATATTATCAGCTGGGGAAAGTACTGCAAGGTGATGGTGCCGGCCTCCGTACTGGTAATATTAATTTCCATAATCATGATATATTTACGGTATTTTTAGGAGGTAGTGAGTATGGAAAAACAGTTGATCTTAGCTGTGGGGCGTGAGTTTGGAAGCGGCGGGCATGAAATTGCAGAAAAGCTGGCTGCCATTTACGGACTGCCGCTGTATGACCGCAATCTGCTTGATACGGTCGCAAAAGAGTGTAATCTTCAGCCGGAGATGCTGAAACGGTTTGATGAAAAGCCCCGGAATCTTCTGCTGTCAAGAAAAGAGAGGGGACTCAGCAATTCACCGGAATATAATGTAGCGCACCTTCAGTTTAATTATATGAAGGAGAAAGCAGCTTCCGGGGAATCCTTTGTTATTGTAGGACGCTGTGCGGAAACAATTCTGAAGGAGTATGAAGGGCTGATTTCCATCTTTGTGCATGGCGATATTGATAAGAGGATAGAACGGATTTCACGTACCATGAAAGTTTCAGCGAAAAAGGCTGAGCAGCTGGTAGCAGAAACCGACAGAAAGAGAAGACATTATCATGACAGCTATTGCGAGCTGAAATGGGGAGATGCGAGAAATTACAATATTGCAATAGACAGCAGTGTGCTGGGAATCGATGGAACCGTTGAGCTTTTAAAACAGTACATTGATCGTATTATGCAAAACAGATAAAAACATGTTCTGTCTGAAGTGCCGCCGGCCTGCGAGAAAGTTGCAAGCCAGGCGGCACTTGCAGTGTTTTTTAAGAGATATGAAGCAGAAGTATGAAGCAGAAATATGAAATGGAAAGGAATCTGGATATTAAAATGGATAACAGGATGGATATGGAAGCGAAGGTGAACCGATATTTGCTTTTGGCATTGGAGGCTCATCTGAATGGAAATCAGAAGGTGGCGTGGGAGGAGGAAATCTCCCTGGCTTCGTGGCAGCTTCTTTTTGAGAAAGCATCGAAGCAGCATGTACTGCCGATGGTTTATGAGGCGGTTTATGCCTGTCAGTCATTTAAGCCTTACGCACAGCAGCCGGGGCTTTTTTATAAGAACCAGGTTCTGCAGAATGTGTTTTTGCAGGCGGGGAAAACGGCGGAATTTTTAAGGCTTTACGGGTATCTGGCAGAAAAAGGAATCCGACCGCTGGTGGTAAAGGGGATTATCTGCCGGGAAATCTACCCTGCGCCGGATCATCGCTTGTCGGGAGATGAGGATATTCTGATCAGATGGGAAGAATACCAGGCCTGCCATGAGCTGCTGACTGCTTTCGGCATGCGGATTTCAGGTAATGCGGATGATGCAGAGAGCGCATACGAGGTTCCGTATGTCAAACCCGGCAGCAATCTTTATATTGAGGTACACAAGGCGCTGTTTCCGCCGGATTCGGAAGCGTATGGAGAGTTTAATGAAATCTTCCAGGGCTTCAGGGAGCGCGGGATTACAGAAATGGTTCAGGACGTTCCGATTCTGACCATGGAGTACAGCGATCATATCCTGTATCTGATCAGCCATGCATTTAAACATTTTATGCACTCCGGCTTCGGAATCCGGCAGGTGTGCGATATTGTGATGTATGCACGGGCGTATGGCGACCGGATTGACTGGAACCGGGTACTGGTACAGTGCAGAAAAATCCATGCGGACGTATTTACCGCCGCTTTATTTGAAATCGGCCGTCGTTATCTGGGATTTGACTCACAGAAGGCGCATCTTTCACAGGAATGGGAAAAAATAGAGGTCGATCCGACCGATCTGCTGGAAGACATGCTTTCCGGCGGCGTCTATGGAGCCGCGGACAAACAGCGTGCCCACAGCAGCAACATCACTTTAAACGCGGTGGTTTCCAGCAAAAAAAGCCGGGAATCCGGAAAAAGAGCCTCCGGCGGTTATGTACTGAAAACAATTTTTCCGCCCCGCAAATCCATGGAATCCCGTTATCCCTGGCTGAAAAAATATCCATTTCTGCTTCCCGCAGCCTGGATATCCCGTATTTTAAAATACCATGCGGAGACAAAAAAAGGAAACCCGGAAAATAATGCAGCAGAAAGTATCCGAATCGGAAATGAACGGGTAGAATTAATGCGCAAATACAAAATCATCAAGTGAAATAATTGAAAAAAGCGATAAAATATAGACATAAAAGAATAGATAATGGGAACTATACTGTACAAAACAAACGATAATATCACTATCTTTTTTGACATTCATTGAAATACATGAAAATTAACGCTAATATACAAAAAAATGACAATAATAAAACGAAAAATTGTAAAAAGTTTTTTCAAAAAGGGCAGCACGTTTTACCCTGTTTCTCGGATATATAAGTAGAGGGGTAAAAAAAACACCCCTTGACCCAGGCCGTATAAAGGGGCCATTACCGATCTTAGCCGGCAGGTATAAAACTGTGCTTATTCTTTGTGATTCAAATAAGTACAGCCTTTATGAAACTTATTTTTCGCAAAACGGTTTGCCCTGGTGCCTGTCACCAGGGCAAATCGCATTTTGGGGGGCAGAAGCATTCTATTCACTATGCAGATTTGGCAAAAATGCACGGTAAACGTATGATTTTCCAGTGTCCGTTAAACCTGTAAAGTATCACAAAACTGCAGCGGCGGAATTACAGTACAATCCTGTGAAAGG
>JAUNPP010000129.1 GCA_030536685.1 Lachnospiraceae bacterium | reverse complement strand
GTCTGAAAGACAGTTCGAGAGTTTAGTTCCGCTGCGTTCGATCCGAGCGAAAGCGCGTCCCCGAACAGGATATTACTGTAATGGAGCCTTCACACACCTCATCATACCAGAATAAACTGCTATAAAAAGCCTGTGTTTACCGTACTTACAGCAGTAAATGCTATCCCTCTATTTTTTCAAGCAGCTCCTGTACATTATCCGTCATCCCAAGCAGACCATGTTCATTGGAGAAAAGAACCAGACCAAGCTTCAGCTTTCCATAAGCCCGATGATCCAGATAATAGATAATGCGTTCTATGATAAGAGGCATTACCTTTTCCTTCAGACCATATTTTTCAAGCAGCGTTACCGCCTCCTCGGTCGTCAGCGTATCCAAAATCTGCTTTGCCTGCTCCAAATCTGCTCCGGCGCGCAGGGCAAATGCCGCCATCAGCTCTGCCCGGCTGTCTGCACATCGTGAATGTGTATTCATAATTCCGCCGGCTACTTTAATAAACTTTCCGATATGCGCTACAAACAAAATGCCTTCCAGCTCGTCTGCAACTGCCATATCAATCGTTTCACCAACAAAATTGCTGCATTTCATGGCATTATCAAGATCCAGGTGCATCTGCTCCTTTACGAAGGCCTGTCCGTAATTTCCCGGAGTGATCAGCAGACAGCGAGCTCCCGCTGCCTTCTGCATATCCATCTCCACCTGAATACTGCGAATCAGCGCGGCTTCACTCATCGGCTCCACGATTCCGCTGGTTCCCAGAACAGAAATACCGCCCATGATTCCAAGCCTAGGGTTAAATGTTTTTTTCGCAACCTCTTCTCCTTCCGGAACCGAAATCACTACGGAAATACCGCCTTCATAGCCTGCTGCCTCACAGGTTTCCTCAATGCCCTGACGAATCATCATTCTCGGTACCCGGTTGATTGCCGCATTTCCCACCGGCTGCTCCAGACCGGGCTTTGTCACACGCCCTACGCCTTTGCCGCCATCAATATGAATTCCGGGCTCTGAAACCTTTCTGACATCTGCACAGACCAGGATTCCATTGGTCGCATCCGGGTCATCGCCGCCATCCTTTCTGACCGCACAGGAAACACGCTCCTCCTCCCGACAGATATCAAGCACCTCCAGATGAAGCTCGATTCCCTTCGGGGTCACAAGTGCAACCTCCTCCAGACTCTGATGGTTCAGCAGCATAAATGCCGCCGCCTTCGCAGCCCCGGCCGCACAGGAACCGGTCGTATAGCCCATCCTCAGTTTTTTATTGTTTTTAATGACATAAAAATCTTCTATTCCTGTTTTGTGCTCCATTTTCGCCTCCCGGTTCTATCATTTCTATAAATTCAGGAATGCCGCCAGCACGCTTGCTGCGAACAGCTCGTTAGCTATACTGACATAATAAAAGAAAAAAAGATGCTGCTTCCAGCATCTTCTACTTATCTTTTATCCCTGCAAGTAACTACATCCTGTCTGCCCGGAAATAAAATCCGGTTTTCCGGTTTTGTATTCTCATGTATGTTGAACTAAAGACAATGATGCTATGACTCGTAGATCATGTCACCCACGGGTATTCTGACTTAAGTATCATCATTGATAAGCACCTTCCCGGTCTCCCAGTGGTATCAGCTTTCAACTTCTCTCATACAGCAGCGGCACTGTGCAGGAATCTCACCTGCTTCCCCGTATTTGCACAAAATTATTATAACCACTTCTCGCCGCATTGTCAATCTTACAATAAAACATCGGGCATGCTGTTCTTTTTTTGTGCTATTTATGCATAAAGCGCTACAGTTTGTTGCAAAACCTGCATTACTGCCCACAGCACGGCAAACATCTGAGCCGCTCTGCAATCCTGCCGGAGGCTTTATCTTAGAAAGAGATTGGACTCCCGGCAAAGCAAAAGTTCCGCAGTATGATCCCGGCGGAGCTTTTTATATAACAGGAAATGCAATTTCCTATTATATAAAAAAAACAGCCACATCTCTGTGACTGTTTCCTACGTGCCAGAAGGGATTCGAACCCCTGACCCACGGCTTAGAAGGCCGTTGCTCTATCCAGCTGAGCTACTGGCACATTCCTGACAAAAAGCGGAATGCCTTTCATCAATCGGGGCGACAGGATTCGAACCTGCGACCTCCCGGTCCCTAACCGGACGCTCTACCAAACTGAGCCACGCTCCGAAATGTGTTTGCTTATTCAATTAAAAAGCCGCTTTGGCTTAACGTGCCAGAAGGGATTCGAACCCCTGACCCACGGCTTAGAAGGCCGTTGCTCTATCCAGCTGAGCTACTGGCACATTCCTGACAAAAAGCGGAATGCCTTTCATCAATCGGGGCGACAGGATTCGAACCTGCGACCTCCCGGTCCCTAACCGGACGCTCTACCAAACTGAGCCACGCTCCGAAATGTATCTGCGACGCTTTCTTTTCGCATCGAACATCACGTATTATACATGAAAGATGTTTCTGTGTCAAGCACTTTTTTCAAAATTTTTGGTTTTTTGTAATTTGTTGGATTTTTTCCGGAAACAGCAACAATTTGCCGTTCCCGAATATATCCAATTTATCTGCAAACCGTTAAATTAAGCCAGTTTAGATTTTGCAGTTTCAGCTAACTGAGCGAAACCTGCGGGATCATTTACAGCCATTTCAGCTAACATTTTTCTGTTCATAGTAATGTCAGCCAGCTTCAGACCATACATGAATTTGCTGTAGCTTAAACCATTCAGACGTGCAGCAGCGTTGATACGTGCGATCCATAACTGTCTGAACTGTCTCTTTCTTTCTTTTCTGCCTGAATATGAAGATGTTAAAGCTCTCATAACAGACTGTTTAGCTACTCTATACTGTTTGGAGCGTGCTCCTCTATAACCTTTTGCAAGTTTTAATACTTTATTATGTTTCTGCTTAGCGTTCATTCCGCCTTTTACTCTTGCCATTTCGATATTCCTCCTGTTAAAATGTCAGTTCATTCCTACCATCTGTTACAGATAAGGTAAGATCTTCTTCATTACTTTTGAATTTGTTGAATCAGTAACTGTTGCTTTTCTAAGATTTCTCTTTCTCTTAGCTGACTTCTTAGTCAGGATATGGCTCTTGTAAGCTTTGCTTCTCTTTAATTCACCGGTTCCGGTCTTTTTAAAACGCTTTGCAGCTGCTCTGCTGGTTTTCATTTTAGGCATGGTTGTGTCCTCCTTAACTTTTTCTTACTAACGTTTTTCTGTCAGGAACATGACTAAGCTTCTGCCTTCCATCTTGGACGGCTTGTCGACTACTGCGACATCCGCAAGCTTGGCAGCAAAATCGTCAAGAATATGTCTGGACTGAGCAACATGGCTCATCTCACGGCCGCGGAAACGTAACGTCACCTTAACCTTGTTGCCTTTGGTAATAAACTTTCTGGCGGCACTTGCTTTTGTATTCAAATCATTCTCATCAATATTGGGAGAAAGACGAACTTCCTTGATTTCGATAGTACGCTGTTTCTTTTTTGCTTCTTTTTCTCTTCTGGCAAGCTCATATCTGTATTTACCATAATCGATAATCTTACATACAGGCGGCTGTGCACCAGGTGCAATCTTTACCAGGTCAAGATCGGCTTCAATAGCCAGTTTCATAGCTTCTTTAGCTGACATAATGCCAAGCTGTTCACCATCTGTCCCGATCAGACGTACTTCCTTATCTCTGATCTGTTCATTAATCATTAATTCGCTAATGGTCAAGCACCTCCAAATTTCCTACCTTTGACGATATCCTCTGCTGCCCTTTTTCCGTGTCTTCAACCATCTCTGCGGCATCCCAACACAACAGATCTCTGTCGGTTTTTCAGCCAGGACACAAAAAAAGTGGACAGGCAGACTATCCACTTTATACTTCGTTAATATTAAAAGCATATAAACCCGAGTCACTTCATCGTGCTAAGGTGAGAGTGGATACTCTACTTTCTTGTTTCACAGCGGTTATTACTATATCATATACTCATATATATGTCAAGGGTTTCTTTTATTTTTTTTCGCAGAGTTTCTTTTATTTTTTCATCAGAAATCTCTGAACAGTAATTTTTACTTTTTTTAATCACTCCCAGTCTCTGGGGACGATTCCCAGGATTTCTTCTTCTTTCATCATATTGAGTATATCCTTTTTTGTAGTTACGCAGACAAAACCGTAGTAGCTTAAACCGTTTTCTTTTACATATCTTGCTGCGGAACGGAATCTTCCGCGGGAGGGTTCTTTGCTGTCCATCATTTCTACAAAGTCCTTCTGGTCGTTCATATAGTTCAGCATACTGATGAAATGCTGTGTCATATAGGCTTCATCCTGGCTTTTTTCTTCAATTTTTTTCCAGTCCGGTTCGTTTTTTAATGTTTCTGAAAGGGTAAGCGCCGGATATTTTTCATTATAGCTTTCCGGTACACTGGTGTCAGTGATGGTTTCATAGGGATATCCCATATGTCCGAAACCAAACTGATTTTCTTCTTCTACATGAACGGCAAGCCAGGGCAGCGCAAGATAACCGGATTCATCCTTTTTTAACTTCTCCATAAGAGCATTTACTTCTTTGAATGATAAATCCTCTTTAAATGAAACATATGCTATATACTTCTTATCTTCATCCAGGTCTTCCAAAACTTTCTTATTTTCTTCCAGACTAACATAGTACCACTGCGACATGGATATTCCCTGTGTCTGATAATCTTTGGAGGCTTCCTTTATCTGTTTTTCATAATCTCTGCCTCTTTCCAGACCATAACAGGCATATACATTGAGCGATTCGATTCTGAAATAATCAGGGTTATACAGTTCCAGTTTTCCCTTTCTGATCTGGCCTGCTGTACTGTTAAAACGACCTGTTCCGAGGGCAATTATCGGACTTATGATAATCGAATAATTTCCGTATCCAAGTGGAAATACCTGCACAGTGTTTGTATTTCTGCACGGTTTGGTGAGATCGGTATAAATATCCAGATCCATACTCATCTGGTCGTAGAGCCGTGAAGAATTCCCATCCTCCGAAACTACTTCAATCCGTTTTGCAGGGTTATAATAGATAGAGGACAGAAACGGCGGCAATGCAAATTGAATAAAAAGTACCACTGCCAGAATCACCGCGCCCACCACTGCTGCCATCTTTGCAAAAGAACGGCGGATCGATCTTCGCACATATTTTTCAAATTTCTCCGAACTGCTCGCGATCGGCTGCCTGCCTGATTTCCTTGTTTCTCGATTTGTTTCATCTGATTCCAATAATTCAGGCATTCCCGCATTTGAACACAATTCTTTTTCTTCTTTGAAATTCATATCTTCTTCCAGACATTCCGCCAGATATTCGCTGATAGCATCCATCTTTTCGATTTCTGCTTTTACCTGCTCCTCCTCTTCCTCTGAAAGAAGGTGGTTTTTATATTTTTCAATCGTTTCCCTGTAGCTCATAACCATTCACCTCCATATACTTTCGCAGTTTTTTCTTCGCTCTGTGTGCCAGAACTCTTACATTTTCCGGTGTCAGCTTCAGAAAAAATGCAATTTCCTTTATACTCATTTCTGAAAAATAATACAGTTCCAAAATCTCCCTCTGTCTTTGCGGAAGGCACATCATCCCCTGATAAAGCGCTCTTTTCTGCTCCTCCAGAATAAGATCTTCCACCAGAGAAGACGTTACACCTGCAAATACCATTTCATCTATCCAGGTCTCCCGCTTTGCTGCCCGCAGATAATTAAAACAGGTATTCCGCGCAACCTTATACAGCCACGCCCGCAGATTGCCATCTGCATCCTCAAAAGAAAGAAGGGCCTTCAAAAATACTTCCTGCATCAAATCCTGTGCAGCCTCGCGGTTCTGGCACAGCGAATACAGATACAAAAAGATTTCCCTCGAATACCGCTCATAAAACAGCCTCAGCATTTCTCCATCCATACACAACTCTCGTCTCTGCGTCTCTCATGCAGTAACGCTCCCCCTCCCCTCTTTTACCTATATAACACATGAAAACCAGAAAAGTTACACTGAATCCGTTCTCCATCAGACAGAAAAATTTCGCAAAAAAACAGCGGCCTGACCATAATGCAAATCCCATCAGGAAACATTGCAAAACCATTTCCCGAAAGATTCCGTATCATGATCAGGCCGCGCCCTGGACACCACATCCTGTCCATCCCGAAAACCTGAATGTTACATTCCAAAAACCTGAATTGTTACATCACATATCTTCCTCTATCTGTCGTTTCAGATAAGTTCCTACTATATTAGAAAAGTTTCCGATATGCCGTATAAATGCAAAGTCTTTGCCGAAAATCTTTTTTTCCGCATTTAAGTCTTCATCTTCTCCTGCAAATACACCCAGTACCGATATACCGAGCGCTCTTGCACGGCGGACTTCAAATGCGGTATCACGAACTGCAAATTCTCCTTCATACAGCCTGGGATTTCTGCTTCCCGGGCGATTTACCTTCTGGTCATTCGGGCGTCCGTCACTTAATACGATCAGAACTTTATTCAGTTCTTCCCGCTTCATCAGCCGGTCATAGGTGGCACGGATTGCCAGCCCGTCACGGTTATTCGAAGAAGCCATAAATTCGAAGATTCTCTGGTTCATATTCCGATCATCGTCGTAGCTGCGAAAACGATGCATCACCGTGTAATCCCAGAAAGTACAAAAACCTACAACCTGATGCGGAATTCCGATATTGCTGAGCGCCTCGCTGATAATATATCCCTGAGCAGCCACCTGCGCCTGGCGTGAAGACTGCGAACCGCTGGAATCGATCAGAATATCAACTACGAAATCGGAAGTATCTTTTTTAATGATTTTATCAAAAAGCTTTGTGTCATCCGTTCTTCCCAGCTTCCAGAGCCGCGACGGCACCAGAACACCGGAGGAACCCTTGCACGCATCATCCTCGTTTCGGATTACAAGGGATTTTCGCAGCATTTCCGTTAACATTGCGATGTTTCGCTTGATGATACGGTGATTGGCATGATAATACTGCTTGTTTTTAGAAAGCTGCATCTGCGCATATTTATACTGATAATTGATTTTTGCATGATTGTGTAAAATCCCATCCGTGTAATACAGAGAGCAGTCTTCGTGTGCACCTCTGCACAGCTGATAGTTGACTGCTTCCTGCTCACGCATGGACAGATAGGAAATCCCATGATTTAATTCCACATAATCATAGACCTTTTTTAACGCTTCATCATCCAGAATGCGAACCCGTTGACCGCCTGAAGACGGCTCCCGTTTCGGGCGATCTTTCATGTCAACCTTATCAATATCGCTGCTGGCAAGCGAGTTCATATACTGCTTCAGCACTTCCTGAAGACTTTCCTCATCAAGATAGTCCTGCCAGTTAAATTCCTGCAGTTCCTCCAGAGAAACCGCCAGCACCTCCTCCAGCGTTCCGTATTTTTCTTCAAAGGTACGGTCAATAATGCGGTTGTAAACCTGATCGATCGTGCGGATGATATCCATGGTATTTTCCGCCTTCTGCAGACTCTGGATCCGGTTGATAACCGACTGAATCCGCTCAGTCGCCAGATCGTTGCCCGATCTGAGAAAATTTCTTAATATATAAAATCTGACCTGACCGAAAAATGATGCGCTCATACGTGCGGACTGAAATTCCAGCATATCCTGAAATGCTCTTTTTCGAATTTCGCTGACGCCTGAGCGTTCTCTGTTAATATGCGGGTAAGCAGCGGCATCCACACACAGCTGCGCCAGCTCCATAAGCGGCGCCTGCTGCGCCTGAAGGTAAATTTTCTTTACGATATACATGGAAAGCACTTCCATATCAAAATATTTGGCAAACGCACCCTGCTTGACTGCATCGTACATCGTGATATATTTTGATTTTTTATAGCTTTTTAGATCAAGCTTCACATCCAGCGTATAATCGCCGCTGACAGTCCAGAGCAGATTTTTCATCCGGTTCTGCAGCTCCAGAGACTGTTCATCAATCTCCTCTTCCTCCAGATACGGTGATTTGTAATTTCTTGCCACAGACTTCTCCTCTCTATGACTGGAAAATATCTGCTCTTGTCCAGGCAGAAGGAATCCTCGTCATCACGATATCATCAATAATTTCCCGTTCAAAAACATCAAAGCTCTTATTGGTAATTCCCATTTTTACCGCCAGAGAAGGAGCAAGTCCGGAACGAATCGTCCGAATTGCAGACATCAATCCACGCAAATCCAGCGGCTTTGTGGAAATCTCGCCGTTAAATGCCTTCGTCTGCATATCGATAAATAAACCGGTAAACTGCTCGCGGGCATTTGCATTCATATCCGGGAACATTTTCGTCAGAAGGAACGTCATCGTATCTTCTGTCAGAGCCGGCATATCGATCACCATAAAACGGGAAACCAGCGCCTCATTGAGCTCCCTTGTTCCGGCATATCCATAATTCATTGTACCGATAAAACGCGCCGCCTCATGCAGCTTAATCTTATGATAACCCGGCACATCAATGATTCTGCGGTGATCCAAAGTTGCATGAAGCACGGAAACCGCATCATTTTTGGCCATATTAATCTCATCAAAAATCCCGAAGCCGCCCATATCGGCACACTGATAAACCGGTCCTTTTCGAAGAACAACCTCATTGTTTTTAAAGGTATCCGTACCAATCAGCGCCGCGCTGTCTGTATTTACATGAAATGAAATATTGTAGGAAGGCCTGCCAAACATCCATGCGAGATTTTCACACAAAACGTTTTTACCGGTAGCTTTTGCACCGGAAAGCAGCAGATTCTCCCCCTGCAGAAGCGCTGAAATCGCCATTTCCAGAATTTCTCTCCCATAAAATGGAATTGTCGGTTCAAGCACACGATCCTTTACTTCCTCCGCTACCTCATAACGGCTGCGGAACTGCTTTAAATCTTCTATCAGGCCTGCATCCACCTGCTGTTCTTTTAAATGTTCTTCTATTGAAAACATAATTCTCTCCATCTTTCTTAAAGTATTTTTGTTTTGCTTAAGTGTTTTTTGACTT
>JAUNPP010000128.1 GCA_030536685.1 Lachnospiraceae bacterium | reverse complement strand
GATCCGAGCGAGAGCGCGTCCCCGAACAGGATTGTACTGTAATGGAGCCCTCACACATTCCCCCTAATCCGTATTATTTTACCCATTGCATTTTTTTCAAAAGCTTCTTCCCGAAAATACACTTTTTCCAGCTTCTTCCAATTCGGAAGGCTGCGATTTAACTGATCAATCTGCTTTCTGATCTCGGTCTGAACCGTCTCCTGCAGTTCATCCACAACAATTACAGCCGCCAGCAAATCATTCTCCGCAACCACCATACTTTCAGACACCAGTTCCAGTTCATTCAGCTTTGCTTCAAGCTCTTCCGGGCTGACATTTTCTCCATTTGAAAGGATCAGCAGATTATTTTTCCGCCCGGTCAGATAAATGCAGCCGTTTTCATCCTGATAACACAGATCCCCGGTGTAGTACCAGCCATCTTTTAGCACTTCATTCGTCATTTCAGGTTCCTTATAATAGCCTAACATAACGGAATCGCTTCGAATCACCAGTTCTCCATCCACAATTTTCGCTTCAAGACCTGCGGGCGGTTTTCCAATCGTGTTCACACAATCCAATGCCATATCCCAGGCAAATCCAATACCTCCTGCTTCCGAAGCGCCGTAACAATTCATGATTCCGATTTTATGGCTGACCAGCGTTTCTACGATTTCCGGCTGAAATTTTGCACCGCCGCAGTTAAGAAGACGTAAATTCCATCCAAGAGAAGCGCCATAATCATCCGCTTTTTTTAATCTGCGGACAAGAACATTTGCAATGGCCGGAACCGCAAACAGATAATCCGGCTTCATCGCTTCCAGATAAGCAAACAGATACCTCATATCCTCCGCCAGACAGATTGTTCCGCCAAGACACCAGGTATTAAATACGGCATTGAAGCCCGCCAGATGATGAAACGGAAGCACCGCAAGCTGCGAAGTAAATGGATGTCCTATGATATCATTGCACTGACCCGCAATCAGCGCACGGTTAGCATGTACAACTGCCTTTTTCGTGCCGCTGGTTCCCGATGTGAAAATAATACATGCCGGATCCTCCGGTCCTCTGTGGTTTTCCGCAATCAAAAGCCGCACCTTCTGCCCTGCCTCTATCTTCTGCCCTGTTTTCTGCTTTCCTTCTCTCTCATACTCTGCCTCCTGAAAATAAAAAGGAACACAGGGAATTTTTTCCATTAATCCGGTTTCTGCAAGCCGCGCCTTCACAGAAGGAGCATAGAGCACTGCTCTGATATCGGTCTGCGCCACATCCTCCAGAATCTCCTTCGGAGATTCTGTCTCTGCCATCAGCACTGCCACTGCCCCCAGGCGAAGAACTGCGCTGAAGCTGACCAGCCATTCATAACAATTCGGCCCGATGATTCCGATATGTCCCTCTGTCAGCTGCTGCCGTGTCAGCCAGGCAGAATAGCTGTCAATCGCTTTGGAAAGTACATGAGCTGTAATTTCCTTTACCGTTTTTCCTTCCATGTATTTTACCATCACACGTTCTTTCGGACTTTCCCGGAAAATCGCATCAAACATATCTTTTATATTGCGAAGCTTTTCGCCTGAAATCATTTTTATTCCTCCAGTATGATTTTACGTTTTACCTTTTTTTTCTTTTTTATACGAATAATAAGCAAAGACAGCAGCCTGTACATTCCATACATCAAAACGATCCTCAAAGCGACACATACCATCGTTCCCAGAACCGGTGAATCCGGAAATACTCCCGGCAAACGGTACCAGGGGAAAATCACTTTTTCATAACAATGAAGACATATCACCCACATCGAATACAAGCCCGCCGATTCAAACCATGAAACCACTCTCCCCTGAGGCATATGCCGCATCAGGCAGCGATACAATTTTAACAGCACAAAACCGCAGCAGACTGAGCCTGCCATATCAATGATTCCCAGTCTCCAGATATTATTTACCATGTTTACCTGCCCAAATGCAGCACAGATAAACAGCAGCAGACCGATAAGCGCATAACTGCCGGCAGAAAGCCTTTTCTCCAGCAGCTGCCACCTGCGGATCTGTACGCCCGCTGCAAGAAAAAATGCTGCTGAAAAAGCCTGCGGCAGGCAAAATATCCATACACGAGAAATCAGCCCTAACAGCCACGCCAAAACCGCGCCTGCCCCCACCAAAATCCACTGAATCGATTCCTTTTTGCACTGTACAATAGCATTGTAAATGATCCATCCGCCAAACAATGCTAAAACAAACCAGAAAATACTGACCGATTCCACCGGAATTCCCGCGAGGCTGCCTCCGCCCTCCGCATTCAGCCCTAAAAGGTACGTCAAAATATATGCCCCGCCATGTTCCATAAAAGAACGATGCTTCAAAGCAGCCAGCAATAATTTTGAAATCAAAATAGCCGCCACTGTAATCCAGTAAGGATAGAGCAGCGTTTTTTTCTGAATGGAAAAGCACTTTTTCGGACTCCGTTTATAAAAACTGAAGCCGCTGATCAAGAAAAACATTGCCATAATGCCGCCTCCCAGAACGCTTCCTGCGCCCTGAAAAAGCTTCCACTCGCCGCCCTGTCCCAGGCTCGCGGGCAAAGGGCCTCTTCCGCCCGTCTGCCAGGCATGAAAAAGCCCCAGAGAATGCCCCCATATGATGAGAAACATTCCAATACCTCTGGCTATATTAAAATATCCCATGCTTCCTTCCGGACTTTTCGTTTGAACCATTCTACTACTCCATTATCTATATTTTTACTGTTTTCTTACTGTTTATCTTACTGTTTCTTTATTGTTTTCAGAAGGACAAGCCACTTCTTTCGCGTGATGAATAAAATCACGAACGCCGCTGCCAGCACAAAATACCGCAGTCCGCTGATCAGATAGGTTCCATTCATCAATACCGCCATCACAAGAACCACAGCAGACAGATAAAACATTTTCTTCTCCTGTAAAATCGCAGCAGCTTCTCCCTTTTTCCTGCACACACGTTTCATTAAAATGTAATGCAGCACAGCAAGGAGCACATAACACACAAGCGTTGTCCAGCCGGCAGCCATATATCCGAACATCGGAATAAAAATTGCATTCAGCGCCAGATTGGCCAGCGCCGCCAGAATGGAGGTCACGGAAACATAACCGGTTGCCCCGTAATACATCTCAATATTAGCAAAAAGCATATAGCTGAACATGAAATAAACAGATGCCGCCACAGGCGGTATGATCCAGATTGCCTCCTTATACTCCGCCGTAGCCAGAATCGCAACCAGATCCGGGGCAAACGCAATCATCATGATCACCGCTGCCGCAATCATCAGACTGACCCCAAACAGAACTTTTCCAATTTCATCTATACACCTTGCTTTCAGCTTTTTGTACATCCACGGATGAATCGAGCCATTTACAGCCGAAGCAAACAGCAGTGTCAGAGTAGCCGCAGTGTACGCAACACTGTAAATTCCGGCTTTTCCGCTGCCTTCGAAATAGCGTATCATTAACCGGTCTGACTGATTTAAAACAAACTGAGATAAGTAATAGAAAATCAAAGGCAGATTAAAAGTAATACCGAATTTCCAATATTCCCTGCAGTAAAATTTCTTTCCCTTTATAAAAAGAAATATGCAGCAAACCAACCCGAACAAACTTTGTACCAGAACAGTTCCCATTACTCTGGCTTCCGCCCTGTATTCCGTGTTCATAACTGTCGCAACAGAGATGAGCGGACTTAAAACTGTACTTACCAGAGTTACAATTACCGGAAGCCGATAACGAAAATCAAATTTTTCCCGGTTTGTCCAAAGATACAGCATCGGATTTAATAAAAGCTGCAGAAGAAGCAGCAGCAGCATAACGGAATTTAACCCTGTAACTTTGCTGATCCATCGGTGAAATGGCAGGCAAAGCGCGCCAACCACCACTGTTAATACGAAAATTGCGCCTGCAACAGAAGAAGTATATCCATCTTTATCCTTTTCATAGCGGATCAGCCCATTGTTCAGTCCTTCATACGGCATTTTTAGAGACGTAAATACAACAAATATTTCAAACCAGGTAAAATAAATATTGCATAATCCATATTCCTCCGTTGTAAGCAAGCGGGTAAAAATCGGAACTGTAATCAGAGCTGTTCCTCTTTGCAGAAAATTACAGATTGTGAACCACAGGGAAGACCGAACTGCAGAAGACATCTCCCTGTAAAAAGACCATGCTTTTTTCATACGGACTTCTCCATCTGCAGGTTCCTGTAATCTTCAGCAAACAAAAATCCAATCCAGAAAGCAAATGGAACGGCCAGCGGATTCACAAAAGCCGACTCGCTGCTGCTGGCAATGAGCAGATACAGAATTGGAAAAATTGCAGAAGCAAAAACGGAAGCATTTCTTTTTCTGAACTGCAGAATCCTCAGAATCAGCAGAATCAGCGCACCAATATATGCGGCCAGACCCAGAACCCCATTTTCTACCAGGATCATCGGCCAGAACGTATCTGAAATAAACTGATGATACGTTGGTGAAATTCCCCATACTACATTCATTCCGTACATGGTGTAGACTGGTGAATACGGTTCGGCAGAAAATGCGGAGCCAAATGTCGCCCACCCGGTACCAAACGGCAGATAATCCTTTGTAATATACGGAGCAGCAATCGTCATGATCAGACGTGCCGATTCATATCCCAGCTGATAATAATAATAGATCAGCTGCCATACCATAGAACCTACAGCAATTACCGCACAGATCAACGCCGGTATCCATATTTTCCTGCTGATTTTTTTACCCCGGTGAAAAGCATACATATAAATAACAAATATGCACAGCATAGCACCGACTGCTTTCACACGTTTTGTATTCATCATAACAAAAAACAGAAACGCAAGCGGAATCAGAATTTTATTTCGATACCGCTCATACAGCCTCAGATAGATTGCGCAGAGAACACAGCAGACCGCCACCAGTGCCGTATAGCTGCTGTAAAATAATTTAATAGCAGGAAATCCATACCTGGTTTCTGTATAAAATAACCCGAACATTAAATCCAGTATACAAAAACAGGTCAGAACCGCTGTCGCCGCATTAGCCGCATACCACAGCTTCTTTTCCATCCATCTAAAATCTCTTATTTCTCTGAATATCAGATAGGATGCCCCCATCGTCAGGAAAAATTTTAACGCCACATAAGCATCCTTTAATACATTTGCCATGGGCTGGTAATGATACTGCAGCACTCCAACCCAGCCCGAAAGCCAGAAGACCGCAAACAATGTTATAAACAACGCCTGCCTGCGGGAAATCCTGCATGAAATTGATTTCTGATACCAGCGCAGCATAAAAGCAGGAACGATCAAAAGTCCAAATGCTTCGTCGAGATATTGAAAAATCTTCAGGTCATCCTGTACAGCATCCTGAATCCCAAACAGAAACAGAACCGTCAAAAACAGGATCAGATAAGCCCAATCATGCTTTTCATCCTGCTTTTTTAATATTTTACTCATTTCCATCATCATTTTTAAAAATCCGTTTCCTATCCCTATCATGTTTTACATTTATAAGTTAACTGTCCTACTTTGCACTCATAAGCTGACTCTCATACTTTGCACTCATAAAATAACTATCTTATTTCGCGTTCATAGGCAGATATCTTCGGCAGCAGTTTTTCAAAGCTTTTTTGAAGCATAGCCTGCGTATATTCAAATGCGATATCATCCCTGCTGTCATTCAGACAGATTGCCTTGCAGACAGGATGTTCAATACAACGGCAGATTGTATTCAGATCGTCCTTTCCCAGTTCAAAGCAGTGGCTCCAATCGGTACTTCTCGGAACAAACTGCCCTTCACAGATTCTCCAGTCCTTCATAAGCCAGTGCGTTACGTCCTCCCTGGAACGAAAACGATTGCTGCCGGTTGCAGACAAAACAGCTTCTTCCTCACGCCAGACCGTGTCAAACGTACTTTTTAAATGAGCGATCGGCACATGCTCACTGCGAAAACAGGAAAACCATTCAAGCGGAGCCAGCAGAAGATTTCGCAGAAGCCCTTTTTTGTACTTTAATGTGAAAAATTTTTTCCAGTTTGTCCGCAGAACCTGCTTTTTATCAAAATGCTGATTAATAACCGCTGCATTGTTAAGCATCATGTGAGGAAAAACATTTCGGATATTTTCCGGAGACGGGGCATCCATTAACGCCGACTCACAGGGAAGCTTTCCATGGAAAAAATCCGTTTCCTTCACAGGCTTCATCAGGAACATATCATCATTAAACAGGACAAAGCGTTCACTTAGCTCCGGAATCCGGTTCAGATATAATTCAATCACATTGGAATTAAAAACAGGAAGTTTTTCTTTCGGAATGTAATCTTCATGCCGGATAAGCTTTAATTTGGGATGTTCCAGATTCAGCCAGGCCGGATAATGTCCCCATGTGACGAAAAAAATATTCCGTACCCAGGGAGCGAAGCGCTCTATGCCGCGAAACCAGTATCGAAGCAAATCCCAGTCCCGGAATCGATTTTCATCATTTCCATTATCTGTCATTTTTTCAGCTGCAGAAGAATGCTTTGAAGAAAGATATCGTTCGCGCTCCTTCTGCCATTCAGGATCTGCTCCATCCACCCATAAAATCACAAAATCTATTGGTTCCATCTGATCCCTCTCTGTTTTTTTAAGTTTCTATTGATAAATCTGCAGTAATTTTTCACAATATTCTAATAATGTATCAAATTTGTTTTGAGAACAGTTCCTGCGATATTCTGCTATTTTTTCATCATTTTGCCACAATTCTTTTATCTTTGCTTTCAAATCCCGTTCATCGCCGGCTTTAAATAGCTGTCCCATCTTCTGATTCTGTAAAAGCTCCGGAATTCCTCCGACATCGGCCCCCAGTACAGGAGTATGATGGATGATACTCTCAATAACCGAAAACGGACAGTTTTCATACCAAACCGACGGATATACGGTAAAACGCGCCTCGCCGATCAGCTTCTGCAGCTTCTCTCCTGTTTGAAATCCGACATTTTTCACATTCGGGATTCCACTTAAAGCATCTTCCATCGGCCCGCTTCCGGCAAATACAAACAAGATCTCCGGAAGCTCCCGGCAGACCGACAGCAGTTCTCTCAGCCCCTTTTCCTCCGAATAGCGCCCGAAATACAGAACGTAATTCCCAGGCTTATATGGTTTTAATTCATACTCGCCAACGAAATTGTGCATAGCGACCGTTTTTCCTCGAAAAACCTCATCACGGTCCAATATGCCTTTTATAAATTCAGAGGGACAGATAATGGTGTCAAACTGCTCATAAATCCCTCTTTTATGCCAGTACCAGGATTCCAATGCTCCAAGCGCGCTTCTTAAGGCGGAGCCGTGAATACATTTGCCTGCAATACAATGACGGTAATGCCGGTCCATGCATTTTTCGCAGATAACCCCTTTTAAAGGCTGATACATCAGATGATTCGGACAAAGCAGCTGATAATCATGCGCGGTCAGGATGATTTTGCGGTTTTGCGCCTCTTTTTTCCAGGCAGCCGCAGCTTCCAGGATTGACGGGGTCAGCTGATAATTAAAATTATTGATATGTATGATATCCGGCTGAAATACCTTCAAAAGCGCAGACAGCTTTCTTTTTGCCTCTGCTGAATAAATAATATGAAATGGATATTTCAGCTGTTCAAGCCGCCCGGCGCCATGAAAATCAATGGGCGAGGTGTATAGATCCAGTTCGTTGGAGCATTTCCGGTTCGGATGCTCCATACCAAAGTACTGTACCTCATTTCCCATTCGTTCCAGACAGGCTCCTAATTCAAATACATAAGTTTCAGCTCCGCCTGCCGGATGCAGAAACTTATTGATCATCAAAATTTTCATATAGCCCCTTTCACGATCGGATGCGGCCGCTGTAAACGTCTAAGGTCCGCTCTACGATATCGTTCCAGTGATATTTCCGACAGATAAAGTCCGCGGCTGTTTCCTTATAGCGACGTACCAGCTCCGGCCGTTTGCACAATATCTGCAGTTTTTCTCTTAAATCTTCCGTATCGCCCCGTTTGAAAACAACTGCATGATCTTCTGTGACCGCCGTACATTCTTCGATATCGGAGACCACACAGCAGTTGCCGGCGCTCATGGCTTCCAGCAGACTAAGCGGCATTCCTTCCAGATCTGAGGGAAGGACATACAGATAGGCGTTGCTGTACAGCTCATCCAGAAGCGCGCCCTCCACAAAGCCTGTGAAAATAATATTCGGATTTCCCTCTGCCAGCCTTTTCAGCTCGCATACAAACTCATCCGTATCCGAGGACTCTCCTGCGATCACCAGCTTTTTATCGGTATCCAGCTTCTGATATGCGCGGATCAGATACTGAATTCCTTTTTCCGGCACCAGCCTTCCAAGATAAAGGATATATCCGTCTTTTTTCAGCTGATACTTCTTTTGAATCAGGTCAAGCGGCCTTATCGGTATGGAACTTACTCCGTTTGGAATAAATATTGTCTTCCTGCCATATGTTTCCAGAAAATAGTTCTGCACATTCCTGCTGAGTACGATGATTTCATCGGCAAATTTTACTGCCACCCATTCGCCCAGAAGAATGCACCTTCTGGCCATTTTTCCCCACTTGGCGCGCTGATGATCCAATCCGTGGATTGTCGCAATACATCTCTTTCCGAAAAGCTTTGGCAGCCATAACATAATACACGGCCCCTCCGCATGATAATGGATCACGTCATATCTTCCAAATAAAGTCAGAACGGAAGCAGTTACAGATGCGGACAATGCCGCAAAGCCTTTCCAGTCTATCGTCCAGACATATCTGAGTCTGATACCTTTAAAACTGCCCGCTTCTTTTTTACTATTCTTTTTTTTCCGGTTAAAACATGTAACCTGATGTCCAAGAGCCGTCATTCTGGTAGCCAGTTCCTCAACAACTACCTCTGCTCCGCCTTCTCTGGAAGGTATTCTTTTATGTCCCAGCATTGCAATTCTCATCTGCAGCGCTCCAATCACTAAATATTTACACAACAGTTCCGCCTTTCGGCGGAACTGCTAATACTATGCTTATTAATTCTTATGCTTATTTAT
>JAUNPP010000127.1 GCA_030536685.1 Lachnospiraceae bacterium | reverse complement strand
GATCCGAGCGAGAGCGCGTCCCCGAACAGGATATTACTGTAATGGAGCTTTCACATATTTCCCCAATGAAGCGAACAGTAAAAGCAAAAGCAGCAGATACGATTCTTTCCAGCGGCATTCGGCCGAAAGGCCGTCAGCTGCATGGAAAGACTTCGTATCTGCTGCCCGAAGCGTCCCCTGGACTCCATTCTGGCCCGAAAGCCAGAACTAATCCAACACTTTATTCTTCACAGTTCATGTTTGTGATACTGCATGTGGAGTCATCCTCCTCGCCGTTGCAGTTCATATCTGTGATTCCACAAGTTGTGTCATCGTCTTCACCTACACAGTTCATGTCGGTGATGGCACAGGTCTTGTCTTCATCATCCGTCATACCGTTTAAGTTTGCCCAACCGGTAGTTTTTTCAGGAGTTTTGTCTGTCATATGTTGCTCCTTTCCGCATGGTATTTCCATGCACCAGTGCATTTTTCGCTATGCATTTTTCGCTATATATTTTTCGTTATGCATTCTTCGTTGCTATAATGTCTACGCCGGTTCCTGCCACATCAGCGAGGATTACGTCACCGATATGCACCGGCGCTTTTACTGTAATGCCCTTTAATGCTTCTACGCAGGCAAAAATTCTGTCCTTCGGAATATCCTCTTTGGTTTTTACAGATACCATATGTGTCAGTGCGCTGCCTGTTACACGAACGGTACTTGTTACGATTCTGGTAGGATTCGTTACTTCTTTTCTGGCATATACATCACCGCGCTTGCAGGTAAATCCTGTTACGCTTTTGACTTCGCTGCCTTCCATCTCTACCGTCAGAGGACAGCCCATGGGGCAGCCGATACAGGTAAGTTCCTTTTTGATCATCGCCTTATTCCTCCTCTAATTTAATCGTAATCGTCTTCAGGTCAGGATATTTCGCCAGTTTTTCTTTCTCCAGCTTTACCTGCTCCATTTCACCGGGCGCCATGATCTGGCGTTTCTTGTGGTAGATCCGTTCGTCATCCAGGTAAACCGCTACATAACGGTTCTGATATACGCCGCCTACACGGAAACGTACGGTCAGGGTGTCGTCCATTTTCTCAGGATTCAGAGTTACCGGCACTGTATAGCGAACACCGTCAACAGGTACGATCTTAACCTCTTTGGCAGGAGCTTCATCTGCACCTGCTTCCAGCTGTTTTATATATTTTACCGCATTTTTGCCGGCTGCGGAAGCTTCTTCTGATACAAAATCTACCAGATCGTGTACATGAAGTACGTTACCGCAGGCAAATACGCCTTCTACGCTGGTTTCAAGACTTTCATTTACCAGCGGACCGGAGGTTACGGGGCTCATCTCAACGCCGATTCCTCTGGATAATTCATTTTCAGGGATCAGGCCGCAGGATAACAGCAGCGTATCGCAGGTGTAATGCTCTTCTGTTCCGGGAATCGGTTTGCCTTTTCCATCTACCTGGGCCAGCGTGATTCCTTCCACACGTTCCTTACCTTCAATATCAATCACCGTATGGCTTAATTTCAGCGGAATGCCAAAATCATCCAGACACTGTACGATATTTCGTTTCAGACCGCCGGAGTAAGGCATCAGCTCCGCTACCACCTTAACCTTTGCGCCTTCGAGAGTCATACGTCTTGCCATGATCAGACCGATATCACCGGAGCCGAGGATTACAACCTCACGGCCGGGCATATAGCCTTCCATGTTAACAAGGCGCTGTGCAGTTCCTGCTGAGAAAATACCGGCGGGACGATAGCCGGGGATGTTCAGCGCGCCTCTTGAACGCTCTCTGCAGCCCATAGCCAGAATAACTGCTTTTGCCTGAACCTCAAACATTCCCTCTGTGCGGTTCATTGCGGTTACCACCTTATTCGGGCTGATATCCATAACCATGGTATTTAACAGATACTCGATTTCGAGTTCCTTTACCTGTTCAATAAAACGTCCTGCGTATTCAGGACCTGTTAATTCTTCCTTAAATGTGTGAAGTCCGAATCCGTTGTGGATACACTGATTCAGAATGCCTCCCAGCTCCTTATCTCTTTCCAGGATCAGAATGCTGTCCGCGCCGCTTCTTTTTGCAGAGGCAGCAGCAGCAAGACCGGCAGGACCTCCGCCTATTACTACAATATCATAATATTTCATAATAACTGCCCTCCTATATACGGTCTTTGTTGGTGCCAACTACAATTGCAGAGCCACCGCCTGATTTGGTTACATCGTACATTGTAAATCCGGGAACCTCTCTTGCGAGGATTTCCATCGTTCTGGGAGAGCAGAAGCCAGCCTGACAGCGTCCCATACCGGCTCTGGTTCTGCGTTTTACGCCGTCAAGAGAGCGTGCGCCGAGAGGTCTGTGGATCGCATCCAGGATTTCACCTTCCGTGATCATCTCACAGCGGCAGATAATGTTGCCGTATGCGGGATTTTTCTTAATCAGTTCATTGCGTTCCTCTAAAGATAAATCTTCGGGATTCAGAACGCCTTTACGGGTGGAAATGAAGTTTTCCTTCTTTACCAGTCCCATCTTTTCCTGCAGAATATCCGCTACCATAACGCCGATAGCAGGACTTGCAGTCAGACCGGGAGATTCGATTCCGGCGCAGTCGATAAATCCAGGAGCGTCTTTTACTTCTTCGATGATAAATTCATGACCTGCTTCATGGGCACGAAGGCCTGCAAAGGAGGTAATGACCTGACGCATCGGGATATTCTTAACGGTAATCGCGGATTTGCTGATTGCTTCGTCAAGGCCTTCTCTTGTGGTATTGGTGCCTTCTTTATCTTCAATATCCACTGCGGTAGGTCCGATCAGCAGATTGCCGTGAACGGTAGGAGATACCAGAATACCCTTGCCCATCTTGGTCGGAAGAGCAAATACGGTGTGAGATACATGTGTGCCCGCAGTTTTATCGAGCAGACAGTAGTCGCCTCTTCTGGGAGTAATGGTGATCTTATTTTCACTGACCATGTTGTGGATCAGATCCGCGCAGACGCCTGCTGCATTCACAATATAACGTGTTCTGACTTCCCCGTTATTGGTGAAGATCGTAAAGCCTTCTGCTTCTTTGCGGATTCCGTTTACTTTGGTATTGAAACGGAATTCCACGCCATTGTCATAAGCATTCTCTGCCATTGCAATATTTAAGTTAAACGGACACACGATGCCGCCTGTGGGCGCATATAAAGCTGCAACCGCTTCATCGGAAATATTCGGCTCCATCTCCACCAGTTCATCTCTTTCGATAATGCGAAGATCCGGAACACCGTTTTTCACGCCGCGCTCGTAAAGGTCATTCAGACCAGCTCTGGTGGACTCATCGGTACATACAACCAGAGAACCGTTTCTTACAAACGGAAAATCAAGATCTTTGGAAAGCTGTTCCATCATCTGATTTCCCAGTACATTCAGTTTCGCCATTAAAGACCCATTGGCCGCATCAAAACCTGCGTGCACGATCGCACTGTTGGCTTTTGAAGTTCCGCTGCATACGTCTTCCCCTTTTTCCAATACACAGATTGATGCTTCATAACGGGAAAGTTCCCTTGCAGCGGCGCTGCCGGATACACCCGCTCCGATAATTACAATATCATACATAATATTTATTTCTCCCCTTTCTCTCATATGGAGCCTGCCCAGGCAGTTTTGTTTCCTGTATGACAGACTCCACTCTGATGAAAATATGGTTTTCTTAAAATGTCCTAAAACATCTTTCCTATGTATAACAGGCACATGTATCTTTCCGGCCGGAACTGCCTGCTATCGCTGCAAAGCACTTTGCTTTTCTTTTACTTCTGTAAACAAATTAGAAAATTGCTCCGTATAACAGAACTGCTGCGATACCACCGAGGATAGGTCCAATGATAACAACAGGTGCATAACCCCAGTTTGAGCTGCCTTTTCCTTTGATTGGCAGAACTGCATGTGCAAGACGGGGACCAAGGTCACGGGCGGGGTTGATAGCGTAGCCTGTCAGACCGCCTAATGACATACCGATTGATACGATGATACCGAATACTAAGATGTAGTTAAATCCAGGTGCGAAATCGCCAACCTGAGAGATACCTTTAATTGCGAATACCAGTACGAATGTTCCAACTGCTTCACTTAAAATGTTAAGAGGCATATTGGGAACGGAGGGGCTTGTTGAGAATACGCCGAGCTTTGCTGCGGGAGCTTCGGTTGCGTCAAACTGCTCTTTGAACAGAGCCCAAACCAGACAAGCGCCTACAAAACCGCCGGCAAACTGTGCCAGAATATAACCGGGAACCATTGACCATGCAAATGATCCTTCTACTGCAAGAGCAATCGTCAGCGCCGGGTTAAATGAAGCGCCGGAAGCTGCTCCGAAGATAAATGCGGGAATCATAACCGCAAGACCCCAGGCAAATGTGATCTGGATGGAACCAGCTCCCTTCATACCTGATTTATTCAATGTAACATTGGCAACAACGCCATCACCTAACAGAATCAAAAGTGCGGTTCCGACGAACTCTGCTATATAACATAACGGTGCAGTATACATAATGTATCCTCCTTTTTAAACGTGATTTTACTCTTTTTAATTTTAACTCATACCTCTCCGACCTGTTTCTCCGAAACCTGTCCCACTTTCCGGTCCAGGTTCGGAAAACAGTTAGAAGGTCATTTTATACTTTTGAAATTTCGATTGATTTCAGTTGATTTCGATTAATCTCGATTAATCTTCCTTTGCCCAGCCGTAAGCATATTTAACAGCCTTATTCCAGCCTTTAATTCTTGCTGCGCGGTCGTCTGCCTCAATCTTAGGCTCAAATGTACGGTCGATTGCCCAGTTCTTGATAACGTCTTCCTTGCTTGCCCAGTAGCCAACAGCCAGACCTGCCAGATAAGCAGCGCCCATAGCGGTTGTTTCTACGCAGCAGGGACGGTTAACCGGTGCATCAATGATATCGGACTGAATCTGCATCAGCAGGTTGTTGGCACTTGCGCCGCCGTCAACCTTCAGAGCTGCCAGTTCAATACCGGAATCTGCTCTCATGGCCTGTAAAACGTCATTTGTCTGATATGCCAGTGATTCCAGAGTAGCACGGATAATGTGATACTTGTTAACGCCGCGGGTGATACCTACGATGGTACCTCTTGCGTACTGATCCCAGTGAGGAGCTCCCAGACCTGTAAATGCAGGAACTACGTAGCAGCCGTTTGTATCTTTTACTTTGTTAGCCATATACTCTGAATCCGGTGCGGAATCGATAATTCTCATCTCGTCGCGCAGCCACTGAATAGCAGCGCCGGCTACGAAAATAGAACCTTCCAGAGCGTAATTAACCTTGCCATCAAGACCCCATGCAATCGTAGTAACCAGACCATTCTCTGAGAAAACGGGTTTTTCGCCTGTATTCATTAACAGGAAGCAGCCTGTACCATATGTATTCTTTGCTTCACCGGGATTGAAGCAGGTCTGTCCGAACAGAGCTGCCTGCTGATCGCCTGCAGCGCCGCCGATAGCGATAGAACCGCCGAGCAGAGCAGGATCTGTGTAGCCGTAAATACAGCTTGAAGGTTTTGCTTCGGGAAGCATGCACTTCGGAATATTCAGTTCTGCAAGGATTTCATCATCCCATTTCAGTTCCTGGATATTAAACAGCATTGTACGGGAAGCATTACTGTAATCTGTTACATGAACAGCACCCTTGGTCAGCTTCCAGATCAGCCATGTTTCAACAGTACCGAATAACAGATCGCCTTTTTCTGCACGTTCTCTAACGCCTTCTACATTGTCCAGGATCCATTTTAACTTGGTGCCTGAGAAATAAGCATCGATTACAAGACCTGTTTTCTGACGGAAAGTATCGGTTAAGCCTTTGTCCTTCAGAGTATCGCAGTATTCAGAAGTTCTGCGGCACTGCCATACGATTGCGTGATAAACGGGTTCCCCTGTGTTCTTGTCCCATACGATCGTGGTTTCACGCTGGTTTGTGATACCGATTGCAGCGATATCTTCAGCAGTAGCACCAATTTTTGACATAGCCTCCACAGCAACGCCCAGCTGTGTAGACCAGATTTCATTGGCATCATGTTCAACCCAGCCCGGTTTCGGGAAATACTGTGTAAATTCCTTCTGCGCTACGCTGCACATCTCGCCTTTTTCGTTGAACAGAATACAGCGATTGCTGGTTGTACCCGCGTCCAGTGCCATTACATACTTTGCCATAAAATGTACCTCCTTGTAATGAAAATAAAATTTAATATAGCTGAATCTTCTCAGATTCTTTATAAACTGCAGTTTGGACGCCCTGTCCTTTCTGCAAATTCATTCCATCTCCCGGGTTTTTAATTCAAGAATGCCGTCGGCATTCTTGCTGCGAGCGGCTCGTCAGCTACGCTGACATCATACATCTGAGCCGCTCTGCAATCCTGCCGGAGGCTTTATCTTGCTTTATCTTGGAAGGAGATTGGGCTCCCGCCAAAACAAATTTCTTATAACTCACCACTTATAGAAGTGGGGGTCTTATCGAATTTCAAGATAAATCAAAAACCTCTTTTACATCTCCCATACTGACGGATTCGTCGTTGACACGGAAATTGCGCCTGCGCCAAGCGCCGCTACAACATCCTCTTTTTCTGAAATCAGACCGCCCGCGATCACCGGAATCTTCACACTGTCTGTAATCCTGCGGATCACCTTCGGCATCAGCCCCGGAAGAACCTCAATAATATCAGGACTTACCATAGCGATCTCCTTCTGAATATTCTGATATGCCATGGAATCCAGAAGAAATACTCTTAAAATCGTATACATCTCCAGTTCCTTAGCCCGCTTGATAAGCGGCGGCTTCGTCGTGATAATTCCATCCGCCTGCGTGTTCTGTCTGATAAAATTCACCCCGATCTCCTTTCCCGCAAGTCCGGAAATCAGATCAATATGTACCATAGCAACCTTATCTGCTTCTTTTATCTTTTTTACAATCTCACCGATATTACATATGCTTCCGTAAAGAATGAAAATCACCTTTATATCTTCCAGTTTGCAGCACGCTTCCAATCCCTCTTTATTCTTTACCGCTGCAATCACCGGATTTGCTTCCACCATATCGTAAAAACGCTGATCCATCGTCATCTCCTGTATCTTTTTTTGTATTCTCTGCATCTTTTGCATCATCTGATCCTTTTCAAGAATGCTATCGGCATTCCTGCTTCGAACGGCTCGTCAGCTACGCTGACATAATACATCTAAATGAAACAAAAAAAGAGCACAGCTACTAACCAGCATTTCTACTGTCTTAACTCTGCTCTCTAATCTCAATGCGTTTCTTTATTTAACTGTCTATATATTAGCACATTGTCTTATTTTTTGCAAGTTATTTTTTATTTTCTATACTTTTTTACAATGTTTTTCAGTTAATTCAATATTTTATTTGTATCAAAGTTACATTTTTGCATCAATTATCTGCTGTTTTTAAACAGTACGATCAAATCCTCTATATTTCTCGGACCTGTGTAAGTATCTTTATCATTTACAATCATAAACGGTACTCTCTCAATGTGATATTGCGCCACCAGGTCGGGATATAGATTGGCATCGATCATTTCCGCCTCGATCAGCGGATTCAGCATGGCAATTCTCTGACACGATGCTACAAGTCCGGAGCAGTGATGACAGCCGAGAGAAACACAGATCTTTACGTTCACTTTGCGTTTCAGCTTCTGGATCTTCCTGCGGGTTCCGTCACTAAGCTCCTGCCCGGGGCCCGCCAGATTATAAATTGCCAGAACAAAGGCATTGATCTCCTTGCCTCCGGGGATTCCGTGAAAAGAAACACCCGTATATCCTTCATCCAGATACAAACCGGTTACCGGCAGATACTGCAGGTTCAGTCCCAAAACGCTGTGAAGCGCTTCTTCCTGTTCTCCCTTTGTTACCTCCTCCAACGAATACAGCTCCAGCTTCACCGGCACAGCGGAAGGAATCATACAAAAACGTTTCAGAAAAGAAGCCATCTCACGGGACTTGTCCTGCTCCATATCAAGAACTGCTTTTATGGTTACTGTCTGCGTCAGCCTCTTAAGGATTCCCTCCAGATCCTGACAAAGTTTTTCATTAAACAGAGTACATTCCTCTGAAATCTGCGATAAATCAATCATCTGCTGCCCTCCAAAGGCCGGATACAACCGCAGAAATACCGGTATAGCGGCCCTTCTTTCATTTCAAAATAGCGTTGTCCTACAAATTTCAAAATAGCGTTGTCCTACAATAATCCCACCAGATCAAGACTGGGGCTTAACGTCTCCTCACCCGGTTTCCATTTGGCAGGGCATACCTCATTGCCGTGTTCTTCCACATACTGTGCCGCACGAACCTTGCGAAGAAGCTCCTCTGCATTCCGTCCAATCCCCATATCATGAACTTCGTACGCCCGGATTTTCCCCTCCGGATTCACGATAAAGGTTCCTCTGAGCGCCTGTCCTTCTTCCTCCACAAGCACGCCAAAAAAGCGGGCCAGCTTACCCGCCGGATCAGCCAGCATCGGATAGGTCACACGGCGAATGGTATCCGAAGCATCCGCCCATGCCTTATGCACAAAATGGGTATCCTCCGAAACCGAATAAATTTCACAGCCCGCTTCCTCAAACTCCTCATAAAAATCCGCCAGATCTCCCAGCTCCGTAGGACATACAAACGTAAAATCTGCCGGATAAAAGAAAAATACCGACCAGTGTCCCAGAACGGATTCCCTGGTTACCTCTTCAAACTTTCCCGCATGATACGCCTGCACACAAAAATCTTCCAGTTCTTTACCTATCAAATGCATAATATTTACCTCCTCTTGTTTTCCCCAAAACTCTGCTTTTCAGAATTTCCGCCCGAAAAAATTTCGGCCAGGTTCACTTTTATCAGTATGAAAAAAAGCGCGACTGACCACAGCATCTCTGCCTTTGCCAATCGCACTCTCCCATCTCACGCGCATGTTTTATTCTAATATAAAACATAACATATAGAACCCTAATATGCAAGACTTTTTACTTCTTTTTCACTTCTTTTTTCACAGTAATTTTTACTTCTTTTTTCACGATAAACGCATGATTTTCCAGTGTCTGTTAAACCTGTAAAGTATCGCAAAACTATGGCGGCGGAATTACAGTACGATCCTGTGAAAGGGACCATAGAGAACGCCGGTACT
>JAUNPP010000126.1:6875-9199 GCA_030536685.1 Lachnospiraceae bacterium | reverse complement strand
AAAGAGCTTAATTCAATAGAAAAAGTGTCTGCTTATAAATCCTTATTATAATTTCTTTCGCCAAAAATAGCGGTTCCTACCCGCACCATGGTAGAACCTTCTTCAATTGCAACTTCGAAGTCATTTGTCATGCCCATGGAAAGTTCTTCCATCTCTGTGCCGGGGATATTTAATGCCTTTAACCGATCTCTGAGGTTTCTCATTGCACGAAAATGAACACGGTTTTCTTCGGGGTCATCGACAAACGGTGCGATTGTCATCAGACCGCGTACCTGCAGATTGGGAAGCTCTGCGATTGCGCGGACAAGTGCTTCGGTTTCCTGTGCGGAAATACCATCTTTGGAATCTTCCTGCGCCATATTAACTTCAATCAGAACAGGAACTTTGGAAACGCCTTTTTTAACAGCCTCTTTCTGGATTTCTTCTGCCAGACGGACAGAGTCGACGGAATGAATAAGGCAGGCCTTATCTACGATATATTTAACCTTATTGCGCTGCAGATGACCAATCAGATGCCAGTTTAAGGGTTCCTTGATTTCTTCTATCTTATTGCACATTTCCTGAACCTTATTTTCGCCAAAATCCCTGGTTCCGGTTTCCATGATTTCCCGGATCAGCTCTACGGGCTTTGTTTTGCTGACAGCAATTAACAAAACATCCTCTCTGCTGCGGCCTGAACGCGCGCAGGCAGCCTGGATGCGGGATTCTACTTCCATCAGATTTTCTTTTACCATGATATTCCTCCTGTAACTGTATATGATTTGCAATGATACTGTGTTTGTTTATAAACAGTTCCTATTTTACACGAAAATCCGGTAACCGCAAGAGGAAATATATTATGTTCACAGCTTGCTGTTTTTTGCAGCTTTTACTGTCATAAAATGCCCAACAGCTGCGGGAATATAGACGCGTGAGTTTGACTATTTTTAATGACTTTCATTTCACGGTCTGGGAATAGCGCTAAAGAAAATGGGCTGTGAACAGTAATATAACGGAATAGGATCATGTTAAATGCGTGTTTTCGGTATAGATGAAAAACGGGTATTATGATATAATGTGAAAGAAAAACTGACAGAAAAATGGAAGAGCGCAGACAGCAGCCTGATCTTTCAGAATAGTTCAAATTGATGATAAAAGTATGACTGAGGAGGAATTTATGAATATTGAGAATTTACTTGAAGTACCGAAGCTTGGTTTTGGATTGATGAGACTTCCTAAAAAAGACGGAAAGATTGATATAGAGACATCCTGCCGCATGGTAGATAACTGCCTTGCCAATGGTTTTTACTATTTTGACACAGCTTATGTGTATGATGCAGGGGACTCTGAATGTGCAGTGAAGGAGATTCTGACTTCCCGTTATCCGAGAGAAAAATTCTGCCTGGCTACAAAGCTTCCTGCATGGGAATTAAAGGAAAAGGAAGACCGGGATAAGATTTTTGAAACTCAGCTGGAGCGCACGGGGGCAGGATATTTTGATTTTTATCTGCTGCATGCACTCAGCAAGGAAAATATCGGTATTTATGATAAGCTTGATTGCTTTGAGTGGCTGAAGGAGAAAAAGGAACAGGGTCTGATACGTCATGCGGGATTTTCCTTCCATGATACCCCTGAACTGCTGGATGAAATTCTGACTGCGCATCCGGAGGTGGAATTTGTACAGCTGCAGATTAATTATGCGGACTGGGAGAATAAAACGGTTCAGTCCCGCGGAATCTATGAAATTGCAAAAAAACACGGAAAGCCGATTATCGTAATGGAGCCGGTAAAGGGCGGAAACCTTGCCAATTTAACGGAACAGATTGGCAGCGGCCTGAAAAAAGCCCGTCCCGAGGCTTCTTATGCATCATGGGCGCTTCGTTTTGTTGCCTCTCATGAAGGTCTTTTAACCATTCTGAGCGGCATGTCCGATGAGAGCCAGATGGCTGATAATATAGCAACGATGAAAGATTTTGAACCTCTGACGCAGGAAGAGGCGCAGCTGATTGCTGAAGTGACAGAACGGCTGAACCAGATTCCGACAGTCGGCTGCACCAACTGCCGTTACTGTGTAGAGGGATGCCCTGAAAATATCTGGATTCCTGATCTGATCAAGCATCTTAATACCTGCCGTGTATATGGTTATAATGACGGGGTAGGAAGAAATTACGGAATGCTGTTAAAGGATGGTTCAGGAAAACCTTCCTCCTGTGCGCAGTGCGGACAGTGTGAAAGCGTGTGTCCTCAGCATATTTCTATTATTGAAATCATGGAAGAAGCTGCGAAGGTACTGGAAAGATAAGAAGCTGCTGAAAAGAGAAGAAGAAGCTTCTGATAAAGATAAG
>JAUNPP010000126.1:0-6865 GCA_030536685.1 Lachnospiraceae bacterium | reverse complement strand
GGTACTGAAAAGAGAAAAAAAGGATACTGGAAAGATAAGAAATATGAAGCAAAAAGAAGATACAGTAGACCGTTATCAGGTTTTATGCGAAGAATGGCGGCAGATTTTTCTGAAAATGGATCTGGAGACGGTGGCAGCAAAGCTTCCCGGGCTGAAATTAACAGAAGAAGCACTGAAATTTAATTATTTCGGAGAACCTCATCGCATTGACCGGAAAACGGGTTTTATATGGAATGAGGCAGCGAAAGAACGGCTTACAGATTTTGGAAATCTGATGATCGTCTATCATTTGTTGTATTATTCGGAGGAACATCCGGTGCTTTCCGGAGAGTGGGTTCCTTTCCGGGAAGTGAAGATGGCCGGTGTTTTTGATGCTGCCTATCAGAAAATGGCAGTAAAGCCGTTTGCACAGACATTTGCAGAAAAAACAGAGCTTTTGAAGCAGGTGGCATCCCGACTGGGCTTTCCGGATGAAAAATATGGAGACGTCAGTTTTCGGGTGCCGGTGTTTGACTGCCTTCCGTTAATCTTTATTTTCTGGGACGGAGATGATGAATATCCGGCACAGGCAAATATTTTATTTGACCGCAATATTACAGCTTTTACTCATGCGGAAACAGTCGTGTTGATTGCTGAGATGGCATCGGCAAGATTGATTCGCGCTGCAGGAGAGGACTGGGATTTTATTCAGGAGATATGATTCTGTTTTCGGATACGAAACAGGATGATTCAAAATTTCAAAATAGTGCATCACTTATATTTTGTCCGCTGCATACAATGTAATAAACGGCTGTAAAGGTGGCATTATTCTGATAACCTTTAAAAAACCTCTCCCGGCAAGGGAAGAAGAGGCGTATATCAGTCAGGCAGCTGCAGGTGATGCGCAGGCACGCCGGCAGCTGATTGAACATAATATGCGTCTGGTGGCGCACATTGCCCGCAAATACACCGCAACAGCCAGAGAACCGGATGATCTGATTTCCATAGGAACCGTCGGACTCATCAAAGCCGTAGATACGTATAATTGCAAAAAGGGAAGCCGGCTGGCTACGTATGCTGCGCGCTGTATAGAAAATGCTATCCTCTCACGGATGCTTCCTTTTTGCTGGATGCGATGACCGCATCCAGCAACTCTACCTTTTGATCAGATGGACAATTTAGTTTTTTGATATACTGATGGACCATGTCTGCATGGACATCGGCTACTCGTTTTGCCAATTCACGCTTTCCCTGTTCTGTTTTAGGATAATAGACAATTACATTAATTGGAGCACTTTTTCTTGCGATATCACGCACCTCCCTCGATATTTTAGTTTATGAGAGAGAAATTGTCCGCTATAACCACATTACTGTCTTCATTTTCCCACTTCAAAAAATAGAAAAACAGAAAATTGTATCAGGTTGCAAAAATCTTCCCTAAAATCGGCTGTGCATATTGATTTGAAGGTGCTGATATGGTAACATAGAACATAAAACTGTATCAAGTTGCAAAAATCTTCCCTAAGGAGGCTATCATATGGAGATTCGCAGAGATTTTTATTTAGATAAATTGATTAGAAGAAAGAATAATGGTTTGATTAAGGTGATTACAGGTATTCGCAGATGCGGAAAGTCCTATCTGCTGAATAATATTTTCTATAAGCACTTGCTGGAATCAGGTGTTCCTGCTGACCATATTATTCGTTTTGCGTTTGATTCTGCAGATGACCTGTATTTGATTGGTGAAAGTCTTATCAAAATTGAAAAAGAAAAACGTGGAGTTGATCCGGAGAAATTTATGGCATATATTCGTTCCAAGGTTATCACTGATGGAATGTATTATCTGCTATTGGATGAAGTTCAGCTGATGGACTGCTTTGAATCCGTATTAAATGGTTATCTGCGCAAAGAGAATATGGATGTATTCGTAACCGGAAGTAACGCAAAATTCCTGTCCAAAGATATTGTCACAGAGTTTGCCGGACGTGGAGATGAAGTCCATATGTATCCGCTGAGTTTTTCGGAATTTATGTCTGTTTACAAAGGCGACAAGTATATGGGATTATCTGAATATATGCTTTATGGAGGAATCCCGCTGGTAGTTCTTCGCGAAGGCAGCAGCGATAAGGCGGCAGCATTGCAAAACCTGTTTAGCGAAATTTATATTCGAGATATTTTCAAACGTAACCGTATTAAAAATATTGGAGAACTGGAAGATCTGCTGAATATCCTTTCCTCTGCCATTGGTTCTCTGACCAATCCTGAGAAGTTGAAAAATACCTTTAAGACTGTAAAGAAATCCAAAATCACTTCAAAAACGATCAGGAAATATCTGGATTGTTTTGAGGATTTTTTCCTGATTGAATCAGCGCAGAGATATGACATCAAAGGTAAGGCATATATTGAAACTCCAAAGAAATACTATTTCTCTGATCTTGGACTTCGTAATGCAAGAATTAACTTCCGCCAGTTTGAGCAGACACATTCCATGGAAAATGTGATTTATAACGAGCTGCGTATGCGTGGATACAGCGTGGATGTTGGCGTTGTTACTATTGCGGAGAAAGATCAGGAAGGAAAGGTAACTCGTAAACAGCTGGAAGTTGATTTTGTATGCAATCTTGGTTCTTCCAGGTATTATATCCAGTCAGCATATTCATTGCCTGATGAAGCAAAACGTACACAGGAAATCAGACCGTTCAGAAAGATAGACGATTCTTTCAAGAAGATTGTTATTACAAAAGATATTGTACAGCCGTACTATGATGACTATGGTATTTTGACCATGAATATTTATGATTTCCTTCTTGATTCGCAAAGTCTTGAAAAATAAAACAATGTAAACTCTTGTTGCGGATAGCAGTCATGCACTTCGGTGAGGGATATAAAAAATTTTCGCAATGAATATATATCTTCAGGAATAGTACATCACATAGCAAGAGGAGGAAAAGCAGATGCGACAAAATGAAGATATTATCGCTCTCTATTCCCGTAAATCAAAATTTACCGGGAAAGGCGAGAGTATCGGCAATCAGGTTGAACTTGGCAAAGAGTATGTTCGTGTGCATTTTGGGGATGTCGCTGTAGATAAAATCGTTGTATACGAGGATGAAGGATTTTCCGGAGGAAACCTGAACCGCCCGGCGTTCAAGCGAATGATGGAAGCAGCAAAGAAGCGGCAGTTCAAGGCGATTATTGTCTATCGTCTTGACCGTATCAGCCGTAACGTCAGTGATTTCTCCGGGCTGATTGAAGAACTTGCCCGTTTGGACATTGCTTTTATTTCCATTAAAGAGCAGTTTGACACCAGCACGCCGATGGGACGAGCTATGATGTATATTGCATCTGTTTTTTCTCAGCTGGAGCGTGAAACCATCGCCGAGCGTATTCGTGATAATATGCACGAACTGGCAAAGACCGGACGTTGGCTTGGCGGCACAACTCCTACCGGCTTTGAATCCGAAGCGGTAAAAAGCGTTACAGTGGACGGCAAGACAAAGAAAGCCTGCAAGCTGAAACTGATTCCGGAAGAAGCGGATATGGTTAAAACGATTTTCGATTTGTATATGGAAACGGATTCTTTGACTTTGACAGAAGCGGCGTTGATTAAGCAGGGATTCAAGACAAAGAAAGAAAATTATTTTACCCGTTTTTCTGTCAAAGCGATTTTACAGAACCCGGTCTATATGATTGCTGACGAGGAGGCATATGATTTCTTTATAAAGAATGATACAGACCTGTTCTCCGATTATGATGCCTTTGATGGTGTTCACGGTATGATGGCATATAACCGCACTAATCAGGAAAAAGGCAGAGCGAGTATCTCATTGCCGCCGAGTGAATGGATTGTATCTGTTGGCAAACATCCCGGATTGATACCCGGCAAAGTATGGGTGCAAATCCAAGAGTCTTTGGAGCGAAACAAGTCCAGGTCTTTCAGAAAGCCGCGCAGTAATGAAGCATTGCTGACTGGTCTGTTGTTCTGCAGCTGCGGTGAGCGTATGTATCCGAAGATGAGCAAGCGAAGAACTGCTGATGGCAAAGGGATTTATACCTATGTGTGCAAGATGAAAGAGCGCAGCCAGCGTTCGGTATGTAATAGTAAGAACGCCAACGGCAACACGCTGGATAGGCTGGTTACCTCGCAGGTTAAAATGCTTGCAGATGATAAGGATACTTTTGTCAGTCAGTTGGAACAGAGCCGAAAATTCTATACCGGCAATCGCATGAACTACGAACAGCGGCTTTCCGATATAAGAAAAGAAAAGGCAGAAACGGAGAAAAAAATCAATTCTCTGGTTGATTCTCTCGTGGAGATGGGTGACAGCCCTGCCAAGGCTCATGTAACAAAGCGAATTGAACAGTTGAACGAAGAATATCAATCCCTCGAAAAACGTATTCAGGAGCTGGAAGGACTGACCATACAGCACGCTCTCAGCGATATTGAATTTGACCTGATGCGTCAGCTGCTGACGGTCTTTAAGGATGGCATTGACGAAATGACTATAGAGCAGAAACGAGCAGCCATTCGCACTATTGTGCGTAAGGTTATCTGGGACGGAGCGGGTGCCCATGTGATTCTGTTCGGTGTGCAGGATGATGAAATCGAATACCCGGAAATCACAGCAAAAACGCATTGGGGGGAGGATAGCAAACGAAATTCTGATGCAGCTGCGCAGCGATAAAAAACGAAGCCGTGAGGTTTCTCTTTTTGAACCGATTGGAACGGATCGGGAAGGGAATGAAATCAGCCTCTGCGACATTATGGAGGCGAATGGAAGAGATGCGCTGGAAGTACTGATCATGAAACAGAATCTGAAAAAGCTGGAGCCGGCATTTCATACCTGCCTGAAGGAACGGGAACGGAGGGTGCTTTGTATGCGCTACGGGCTGTGCGAAGGCAGGGAATATACACAGCGTGAGATTGCAAAACAGATGCAGGTGAGCCGAAGCTATATCAGCCGTATTGAAAAGGCTGCGCTGCTGAAGCTGAGGGAAGAACTGGAGCGTTAGATGGCAAAAAAGGATTGACAAAAATTCTTTGCTGGATGATAATAATAGAATCAACTACCGCCTTATTGTATAAATGGTTGTGAGTGGATGCAGTGAGGCAACAGAGACAGACGGAGGCCCCATTTCCGTCTGTCGCGAAAACAACGAGCGAGGAGAATTTTAGATGGCTACAAATCGTGTGATATCAGTAGTGGGACATAAGAATCCGGATACCGATTCTATTTGTTCTGCGGTTGCGTATGCGAATTTAAAACGGGAAGTGACAGGTGAACACTATCAGGCAGGCCGTGCCGGCGCAGTAAATCCGGAAACAAGATATGTACTGGATTATTTTAATGTGGAGACGCCTGTATATCTGGATGATGTACGGCAGCGTGTAAAAGACATTGAAATTAAAGAGCTTGAGGGTCTGACAGAGAACGTATCCATGAAAAAAGCATGGGAGTATATGCATGAGAGAAAGGTTGTAACACTGGCAATTCTTGGCAGACATGAGAAGATGATCGGTGTGCTTTCCATGGGAGATATTACCCGTTCCTACATGGAGGTATATGACAATCAGATTATCGGCAAGGCACATACGCCCTACCAGAATATCCTGGAAACTGTTAACGGAACAATGGTTGTGGGCAATGCAGAGGAGTGTGTCAATGGCGGCAAGGTGCTGATCGCAGCTGCTAATCCGGATGTGATGGAGCAGTATATTGATGAAGGCGATATCGTGCTTCTGGGAAACCGCTATGAGTCCCAGCTGTGTGCGATTGAGATGAAAGCAGCCTGCATTATTGTTTCCAATGGTGCGCAGACCTCTCTTACAATTAAGAAGATTGCTGAAGACAGAGGCTGTAAGGTGATTGAGTCTGATTACGATACGTATACGCTGGCTCGTCTGATGAACCAGAGTATCCCTGTGGGATATTTCATGAAACGTGGCGAAATCGACAGCTTTACCTACAATGATTTCCTGGACGATGTAAAGGATGTGATGGCGGAGAAGCGGCATCGCTATTTCCCTGTTTTAGATGGTCAGGGACATTATGCAGGTATGATTTCCCGTAGAAATCTGCTGTCTGCTCAGAAAACACAGCTGATTTTGGTAGATCACAATGAAAAGAGCCAGGCGGTTCCCGGTCTTGCGGACGCCGAAATCCTGGAAATCATTGATCACCATCGTATCGGCAATATTGAAACAATGGGCCCCGTTTTCTTTAGAAATCAGCCTGTTGGCTGTACAGCAACAATTGTTTATCAGATGTATCTGGAAAGCGGCGTGCAGATTCCTCCGGCGATCGCAGGTTTGCTGTTGTCTGCTATTTTGTCCGATACCCTGGCATTCCGTTCGCCTACCTGTACCGCAGTTGATAAAAACGCAGCGGAAGCGCTGGCGCAGATTGCGGATATTACCAATATTGAAGAATATGCAGTCAATATGTTCGCAGCAGGCAGTGATCTCGCAAATCGTTCCGCACAGGAGATCTTTTTCATGGACTTTAAAAAATTTAAGGCCGGTGAGGTGGATTTTGGAGTGGGACAGATCAGCTCCATGAGTGCGGAGGAACTTCAGGGCGCAAAAGAGAAGCTTATGGGCGAGATGGGACATTTGTGTGAAGATCAGAACTGTAATATGGTATTTTTTATGCTGACCAATATTATGGAAACCTCCTCAGAGGTGATCTACTGCGGACCTGATTCAGGTAAGCTGATCGGACTTGGATTTAACCGTGAGGAGATCGCACCTGAAGACACTCTGGGAACTGTGAATCTGGAAGGCGTTATTTCCCGTAAAAAACAGATGATTCCGAAAATCATGGAAGCATTTCAGAATTTATAAAAGTATGTAATGACCGGAAGCTATAAAGATATGTAATGACCA
>JAUNPP010000009.1 GCA_030536685.1 Lachnospiraceae bacterium | reverse complement strand
GTTTTACGATACTTTTGCTGTCGCAGTTTTGCGATACTTTACAAATGAAAAAATAATTTATATAATAGCTGCAGAAAAAACACTTAGAAAGAACGAGGCATTTTTAATGATTAAAAATCTACGAACCATTTCCAGCAACACTTTTTATCCTTATTTTAATCTGGCGCTGGAAAAATATCTGTTTGATACTGTTGATGAGGAAACTGTCATCCTTTATTTATGGCAGAATGAAAAAACCGTTGTTTACGGATACAACCAGAATGCATGGAAGGAACTGTTTGTAACGAAACTGCTTGAAGACGGCGGTTATCCTGTGCGCCGCTTATCCGGCGGCGGGGCTGTTTTTCATGATAAAGGCAACTTAAACTTTACTTTCCTTGCCCGAAAAGCTAATTATGATGTGGACAAACAGCTTCAGGTTATTATCGAGGCCTGCCGCCTGCTGGGTCTGACTGCGGAAAAGACGGGCCGCAACGACCTTACCATCGAAGGCCGCAAATTCTCCGGCAACGCATTTTACAAATCAGGAGATCATCATTACCATCACGGTACGCTGCTGGTTAATGTGGATACTTCCAAAATGTCCGAATATCTGAATGTGGACCGCAGCAAACTGGAGTCCAAGGGTGTCAGCTCGGTAAAAGCACGAGTTGCCAATCTGGTTGATTTCTGTCCTTCTCTTGATATCGAAACTATGAGAGCTAAAATGTTTGAGGCTTTTCAGAATGTTTACCAGGTTAAGGCAGTTCCCATCGCTGCAGAGGAACTGGATCAGAGCGTTATCGCTTCCTATGAAAAGATTTTTGATGACAACACCTGGCTGTACGGCCGCCGGATCAAATTTAAGAACCGCATAAACAAACGGTTTGCCTGGGGAGATTTCGATCTGAACCTGAATGTGGATAAGGGTATCATCGAAACCGCCGATCTGTACTCCGATGCCAATGACGAGCATTTTATTGCGTCTATCAAGGAACAGCTGGAAAAGACTGCTTATTCCTATGATGCGCTTTCCGCGCTGGTAAAATCCTGCTGTACCTGCCCCGAACACGAAGCTATGGCAAAGGATATCTGTGAATTGCTGTTTGCTTCTATATAAAATGATACAAAATAGAGTTACATGAAAATAGAATTATACAAAAAACTCCCGTCAAAGTTCCTTCAGCCGAACTTCGACGGGAGTTTTTTACTTTAGAACCCAATTGCTTTCAAACTAGACAATTGCTTTCAGATTTCCAATGGAAATATCTCCTGCTACTGCCAGATCCTCTGCTTTAAATACTGTCGCAAAATTGTCAGAGAATAAAATCTGAGCTGAGGGCTGGAATTCGTCGTCGCCTTCCCAGAAAATGAAGATCATGGACAGTCCATCCATAAATTCAAAGGAATAAGCCACATCGCCCATTTTCACAGACTTTCCGCCAAGCATTTCCATACCTGCGCGGAATTTATCCAGTTTATATCCGAAGCCAAACTGAAGGCGAAAGATGCATCTTCCCTGAAACTGTCTGAAATACAATTCGCCATCAGGAATATCGCGATATGTTACATACTTGCCGGATGCAGGTGCCATCTGACATTCTGTCAGAAAACGCAGCACAAAAATCTTTGTTTTGTGAAAATCGAGTAATGCATGATAAGAAGCATCCTCTTCCTTTTCTTTGCGGATATTGAAATCAGGATGACTGACATAATATCCTTTTCCCATCACATGCAGGTAAAATTCTTTTGTATCCGCATTGTATGCAGTGCCTGTACGGGCTGCCATTTCAGCCGGGTCTGCCGCTTTATAGAGCTCCAGATAATGCTCGAGAGGTCTCATCTCAAGATTATCCTTTGCATAATCAAATTCTTTATTCTCCACCACTATTACACCTTATAACCTTTGCTTTTTGGCGGCTGCTCAGCCTGCAGGCTGAACAGCTGCACATTTTAAATATTTTTACGCTTTATCTCAGTCCATATTCTGTACAGAAGGGAACAGGAATACATCTGTATGAGGGATGAAACATGCCGCTACGAATGAATCCATATATCCGGGATGAGTGCTTAATTCCAGATAAGTCATGCTGGAAGCAAGTTCTGATACTTTCTTTTCTGCTTCTTTGGATAACAGCATCGCATAAGAACCAGCAAGAGAGGAGTTTCCGATATATTTGTATTTTTCCAGAGGGATATCAGGAAGCATACCGATACGAACAGCGTTCTTCATGCTGATACCGCTTCCGATACCACCTGCAACATACACGTTATCCACGATGGACATGTCAAATCCAAGAGATTCTACCAGTGTAATAATGCCGGAGTAAATTGCGCCTTTTGCACGAATAAAACTGTCAATATCAACCTCTGTAATCTCAACATCCTTTACAGATTCCGTATCTTCCTTAAATGCAATGACATAGCTCTTCATGCCGTCTTCATCGACCTTCACACGTCTGCCCTCACGAACCAGCTGTCCTTTTGCATTGATGATACCGCAGCGGAACAGCTCTGCAATTGTATCGATAATACCGGAACCGCAAAGACCTACCGGCGCCTGACCTTCGTCACCGATAATCGATAAGGTCGGCTCCATTGTCTCCTTGTCGATCGTGATTGCTTCAATCGCGCCGTCTGTTGCACGCATACCGCAGCTGATGTCTCCGCCTTCAAAAGCAGGACCTGCAGAACATGCACAGCTCATCAGGAAATCAGAATTACCGAAAACAATTTCACCATTGGTACCAAGGTCAATAAATACCGAAAATTCTTCGCTGTTCCAGATACCGCTTGCCAATGTACCGGCTGTGATATCTCCGCCTACATAGCTGCCGATATTCGGCGCAAACAGGATTTCTGCATTGGGATTGATGATCAGCTTCATATCCTTTGCATAGATATTCTTCAGATGGAAGAATGTAGGGATATACGGCTCCATACGAAGCGGGTCTGCATTTACACCCATAAACAGATGATTCATGGTTGAGTTGGAAGCCAGACTCATACGATAGATCTGACTGGTCTTAATTCCGATACTCTTACACATATTGGCAATCATGGGATTTAAGGTATCTTCAATAATTGCTTTCTGCAGTTTCTTCACACCGCCGGGTTTGGTCTGCTCTACAATACGGTTGATAACGTCTGCGCCATAACGGATCTGACCGTTTCCGGCAGAACCCTTTGCAAGAATCTCACCGGTCTGCATATCGATCAGAACCGCAGAAACGGTAGTCGTACCGATATCGATTGCCAGTCCTATGACCCGTGCATTTTCAGATGCAGGGCAGATATCATAAACCAGACAGGATTTTCCGGTTTTCTTAACAACCGCTTTTACCTGGAAATTGCCGCCGCGCAGTACATCGGGAAGCTTTCTGATCACTGTAAAAGGCAGAATGATCTTCTCACGTCCGACGGCCTCCCTGATAGCCCATGTCAGTCTTTCATTATCCGGCATTGTATCATCAAGTGAAGGCTCACTCATGGTAACTTCCACCAGATCCATATCGTTGGTTAATGAAATACCGCTGTTTTCGATATCTGATTTGATTTTTTCAAAAATTGCAATTTCTTCCGGTGAACTTAAATCCGCTACCTTCATACGACTCTTGTATGCTGATGCGATATCAGGTACTTCAATCACCACATCTTCATCTTTGATTTTACTGATGCAGGCCAGTCTCCAGCCGGCGCCGTATTCTTCATCCGAAATGTGCTGTGTCTTCGGTGATTCCATATCTCCTGAAACCAGCTTTACTTTACATTTACCGCAGGTTGCATTACCAGAACAGGGAGCGTCAATTGCCACATTGGCATCTCTTGCAATATCCAGCAGTCTGTCGCCTTTATTTGCATGAATTACCACATCAGAACTCTCACTGATTTTAAATGTAATCTGTGCCATTCTTTTTCCTCCATAAATATACTTATTAAATCTGTTACAAATATATCGTACCGTTAACCTGTACTTCGATTCATCCCGAAATACTTACATGATTTCAGGCATGGATAATGCCGGATGTCCTTTTGCTGTCAGAAATTCAAGAACAGCTTCTGAATCACTGGCAATCGTTTCATCGCAGATCATATCCGTAAAATTATCGATTCCAAACATTTCTTTTGCCGTTTTATTTAATCTGGGAGCCACATCCTCCTTCAGTTCCTTAGGCATCCACACAATACGTTCAATACCGCCCTCTGCCTTGATAAATTTCTTAGAAGAAATGAAATGTCTGCCATGTCCCATAAAGCCGGGAGTCTGTACCCCGCCGCCTGTCATGGAAGCCAGCTCGCCAAATGTCATACCGGTAGGCGTCATACCTTTAAATTCACGATTGCAGATCACAACGCCGTTTGCTTCCGGCATAATGCCGCAGATGCACTCAAAGCAGCCGCAGGAGGTCATCGGGTCTTCCAGAAGCGAGTAGAGTGTTACATGCTCCAAAGCGCCATGTGTTGCTTCATTTATCATGCGGTCTGCATCCGGGTAAATCCCCTTTACTTCATCCAGACAGCCTTCCTTGCTGATGATCTGACAAGGGCCTGCGGGATCGAGCTCTTTTGTCGCCTTTGCATCCAGCCATGATACCGCACCACACAATCCCAGTCTTTCAGGTGTTACAACGCAGCAATGTGCCGGTGCAAATGACTGACACAGAATACAGGTATAAAATTCGTCTACTGTCTCATCGCTTAATGATTCCAGACGTTCATCCCTTGCATTGTACTTGGGCATTGCAACAGTTTCCAGGATTTTAGCAGCCTTTTCCTTGTCCGTGTAGAAGGTGATCTGACATTTGTCCACAACCGTATCAAAATCATTCATGATCATGTCATATAACACTTCCATAAAATCCTTCAGACGCAGACCTGCTTCGTAAGCATCCTTGCTGACACGGATACGGAACTGATTTCTCTGTCCGGTGTGCATAACGCCTTCCATGTAGTTATACCAGGTATGGATTTTACGTTCGATTACGGACTCAAAATCCTCCTGCATCTTATCTCCGGCAACCTCGACCACACAGGCTAAAGGCAGTTCAACAACGCCTTCTCCATCGATATCAGGACCTTCCAGAGTAAACCTGCGGTCTTCAATGTCATCCTTCTGACGCATCATAACAACTTCACATGTTGTGTTCTTATGAGAACTCATCTCCGCATGCATATCGTTTCTACGAATGATTTCTCCCTCAAATGCCGCTGCAAATGCAACCGGAATCGGAATTTCAGTTACTTTAATCTTGATATTTCTTAATTCCAGAGATTTTTTAACAATTTCAGCATGATCTGTCATAGATTCCAGAGCGCCGGGAACCTGATTCTCAGCCAGATCGATATCGGTAAGAACCGGGAAACCAAGTGCAATCGCACCTGCGCCCGCAGAAACCACAACTTCATTCAGAGGTCCAAATGTATTGACAAATGCAGGAACACGCTGTTTCGTGTACTCTAACAGGGCTGCAAGATTGCCGGGCTCCACACCGCCGAAAATCAGCGCCGCACGAATTGCTACCGTTACAACATGGGTCACTGCTGTCACATCATGTCCCAACGGAATTACACGCAGCTCAAGGCCTGTCTTTACACCGCCATCGATGACCTGATCAATAATGTCACCAACAAGGAAAGACATAATACCTTTACTCTGATAATCCTTTACGATTTTTACCGCATCAGCCGGATTCTCTGCTTTTCCCACAATAACTGCAACGCCGGGGATATCTCCTGTTACCAGCGGCACACCAAGAGATCGGATAACCGGATCTCCTACAAAGCCGATTCCTGTTTCGTTCGCATAAGGCTCTGCATCTTCCACATACTTTAACGCTTCCAGAATCTCAGCTCCTACAGCAGTTGCAAGACCTGCATTCAGAGCTTCTCCCAGCTCCTCTTTGTTGCTGATCAGACTTTTTAAAACGGTAATACATGCCGTTAAATCTCCCAGTGTTTTTACCTTAACACCCGTTGCTGCATAAATCGTAGGCAAAAAATAAGCCGTATCTCCGAATGAAATACTCTGGTCTGCTCCATATCTGGCAATTGCATCATTGACTGCACCTTCTGTCAGACCTGCAACGGCATTCGAGCCGGTGTAAATCAAGTCTGTTAAAACACTCATTGTTTTTCTCCTTTTATATGTTTTTAGTATCTCTATATTACCACATATCGACCAAAAAATCATCTGGTATTTGTTAAATTTTTGGCGAAAAAAAGCCGGCAGGAAAGCTTAACAGCTCCCCTCACCGGCTGTGAATTCACATAATATTCAATTCAATTTCGGATCTGTGTTCAAAAAAACCTGTCGACTTCAGTCTTTTCGTAAACCCTCCAAAATAAATTCGAAATTACAGATCAAGATAAGAATCTGCGTACATGTATCTGTCTTTCAGGATATCGCAGGATTTGATCATATCCATCATGTTCTTATCATTAGGATTGATAATAGCAGATGTCAGACCCTGTGACATACACATAGCGATCATAGCGCAATCCATCTTTGTTCTTATTTCTTTAGGCATACCGTTGGAAACGTTTGACAGACCACCAGTAGAATTCAGGCCGTTTTCTGTAAAGAATTTGATACCGTCCAGAATCTGCTGCTGTTTGTCCTGCATACCCTTAGCAACGAGGAACAGAGGATCCATCCACATATCTTCAGCTTCCATACCGAGCATTAAACCATGCTCTAACAGATCCATACAGAATCCCTGGATTTCTTCAACTGATCCGGGAACTGCACCTGCTGAACACAGACAGATACAAGCTGCGCCGTTAGCTGCTGCGAGGTCGAGGTATTTTCTTCTGTCACCAGCATCTGCTGAGTTAACCAGAGGTTTACCATTTACATCATTGTATACAGAAATACCAGCTTCGATAGCTGCCATATTAGCTGTATCAAGTGCAAGTGCTACGTTATTGCATTCACCCTGGATTAACTGTACTGCCCATTTCATTAATTCGGGGCCATTGCTTTCAGCAGGTCCGATATTAACATCAATGTATGTAGCGCCAGCTGCGATCTGTTCCTTTGCTCTCTTTAAGATCGGTTCGGGATCCATTTCGTCCATAGCTTTACGGATAACGGGGGAAATGCAGTGAATTCTTTCACCAATAACTACAAATCTTGACATACCTTAGTCTCCTTTATGTATATGTAACTGCCGGTTTCTTCGTCCGACAGTTCGATGCAAAACGGAAATCCGTCTTTACATCAGACAGGAGGGGACTCCCTCCTGTCCAACAATAATTACAATTTTGCTTTTCGTTCGAAATCAGGAAAATTTCTTAAAATTAAGCGTAATCTTTCATGAACTTAACGATCTGAACTGCTTCACGTGTACCAACTGTGATCTTCCAGTCGGGCAGTTTAGCTTCCAGTTCACCCTTCAGGATTGCAACCTTACCAGGGATGATCAGTTCTCTGTTCTTAATCTTGTCTTCGATACCTTCTTCAGCGATGAATTTAGCAATGGTACCAGCTGATAATTTACCAGCAGCCCATGCTGTCAGAACGGACATACCGCCTGCATCGGAGATTAACAGGTTACAAGGAACGCCTGCGCGCTCTAATTCGCCAGATACTACGAAGTATGTCAGAGCGAAGTCAACTGTTGTTACACATACGCTGTTTTCATCAGCACCATTCAGAGGGTAGATACCAGGAGCTACTCTCATGGGCTTCTGAGGATCAGTGTAGATGTTCTGTCTTAAGCCGTACAGAGCCAGAGCCTGAGCGTAAGTCATATCTTCCATAACGATGATGGAACCATACTTAACTGTGAATACAGAAGCCAGAGCTGCCTGTAATTCAGGTTTGCCAGGAGCCAGTTCAGCAAGGTTAACGATTGAAGGATAACCAGCTGTTCTGTTTTCATCTTTCAGAGCTGCACGACGAAGCTGAACTGCTTTGCTGAATGCGTCTTTAACAGATGCTGTACCGCAATCAAATACCAGATTCTTGTTGCCGGCTTTTTCAAGAGCAGCAATTGTATCGTATAATGCATCCAGAGTATCAGCTGTAACACCTAATGTTACGCCAGCTTCTGTAGCAATCTTGTTCATTTCTTCGTAGTTTTCAGGGTTAGCACCATTCAGAACGGGCTTAGCATCCTTGCAAACAGCCAGAGCAGCTTTTGCAGCGTCAGGACATGCACATTCCAGAACGATAGCTCTGCCGATACCAGCAGCTTTCTGAACTAATGCAGCGTAAGCATCTGCGCCTTCGCCTGTGTACTTAACGTTAACCATTTCAACGAACATTCTTTCGCCGATACGATCGTAATCTACAGCAGGGATAGCAGCCAGTTTAGCATCTGCGTTTTCAGCTGTAACAGTTACAGCGAATACGTTTTTGCTAACCAGAGTCTTTTCATGTCTGAACAGAACAGTTTCACCGCCCAGAGTAACTTCTGCATCGCCAGCGCCAACTTTGATAGTTTTCATAGGCGGAGCAGTTGCTTCTGATAACTGAGCAAGAGCTTCATCAGACATTTCAGGACATTTATCAATTGTTACGGCACCGGATGCAACTTTCATAGCGAAAGCCATACATGTCGGTGATCCACATTTCTTACAGTTTTTCTTAGGTGTTAATTTAAAAATCTGAATACCAGTTAATGCCATAGTTTTTTTCTCCTTCCGCGCAATTACATTAATTCATCGATCATGGTCTTAATTGTTGCTACAGATACGGGATGCTTCAAAATAACAGCATTGGAACCGGATGCCAGATCAGCAGCAGCAGTTACAACTTCCATATTGATTGCTCTTGCATCTCTTGAACCCCATTCAGGAGCATCAGCTTCTGATGACAGTGCTTCTTTTGTACCGTATGTTTCAGATGCTACAGGAGTAATGATCGGTACCTGAAGCATATTATCGTTCTGTGCCAGAGCAGCAGCTTTGATTCTGTCCAGAGTGGAAGATACGTATTCATAACCGTAACCTGCAGCAGCAGTACCGATATGCATAACAGTGTCTTCTACCGGAATACCCAGCTGAGAAACGAGTACGTTCAGCTGTTTAGCAAGGTTGATATCTACAGCTGATTCTGCAGCAACCTTGTGGTGGTAAGCCTGAATACCGGACATAGCAACACTCTTATATGTACCTTCTTTTGCGGACATAAGCAGAACGTTCTTGCCTTCAGCAGCTTCAGCAGCTTTAACTAACAGTTCGTTGTCTTTTTCATCATTACCGCTTCCGATAATAGCTACGGGCATATCAATTGCGTTAACTACAGCTTTAACAGTTTCACAGCAAGCTTCAACGGAATTGTCATCACCGTTGGGATCTGCGCTGTCTAATGACAGAGCTACAAAATCAGCGCCGGGCATTTCAGCAGCTTTTTTAGCCAGATCTACAATTGTTTCGCATCCAGCGTAGTAGTTAGCAACACCTTCAACTTCATCCTGCAGACCTAAGTCTGAAATCATAACACCAATCTTGGGTGCATTAGCAACTTCACCATCAAAAGTATAGAAAGGAAGAACGTTTTCTCCTCCCAGCTTAATGGCTTTTTCGCCAACGCCGATTTCTACTTCTTTAATAGCAGCTTTAAATTTTCCTGATTTTCCATTAAACGGCATCCTAATTGCCTCCTTTTCATAATGTCCAGCCGCAGACAGAAGCCCTTCTTCTGTCTGCGGCGAGTTTATCCCAGTGCGCACGGGCTTTGTTGTTAATAATTTATCACACCTCTACAGATATTGCAATAGATTTTGGTAAAATAATCAAAATTTATGCAATTTTCTGTGTCCGTTGCACAAATGTCAATCTAAGTATGTAACAGCAGCTGATTACATCAAAGGTTCCAGACCAAGTACAGGATGTCCCTTTTCTGTTAAGAATGCCATTAAAGCTTCGGGATCTTCTTCACAAACAGTTTCATCTGCGATCATATCTGTGAAGTTGTCGATACCGTACAGGTCTTTTGCACTCTTGTTGATCTTGTCATGCAGCTGATCTTTCAGATCCTTAGGCAGCCATACGATTCTCTGGATACCACCTTCAGCCTTCATAAACTTCTTGGAAGCGATGAAGCTCTTACCATGTCCCATGAAACCAGGTGTCTGAACACCACCACCGGTCATGGAAGCCAGATCTGCGAAGGTCATACCTAAAGGTGTGTAACCTACGTGTTCACGGTTAACGATAACTACACCATTTGAGAAAGGTTCGATACCACAGATACATTCGAAACAACCACAGGATGTCATAGGATCCTGCATGATGGAGTACAGAGTTACTCTTTCCAGAGCGCCGCGGCTGTACTTGCATACTGCTTCGTTGATTTCTTCGTATGCACCAACTTCTTCATCGATACATCCGCCCTTGCCGATGATCTGACATGCACCGGTAGGATCCAGTTCGTTTGTTGCTTTTGCATCTAACCATGATACGGCACCACACAGACCAAGTCTTTCAGGTGTTACTACACATACGTGTGAAGGAGAGAATGCCTGGCAAAGTACGCAGCTGTAGTATACATCTACGTTTTCGTCTGTCAGAGATTCCAGTCTTGCATCACGTTTTTCGTATGCAGCCTGTGCCCAGTCTTTTCTGTGCTGTTCTACTAAATCATGATCTGTAATGATCTTAACCTGACACTTGTCAACAACGCCTGCGTATTCGCTCTTAACTTTTGCGTATAATACTTCACCGAAGTGTTTAGCGCGGAAGCCAGCTTCGAAAGCATCGTGGCTTACACGGATACGGATCAGATCACGCTGGCCGGTATGCATTACGCCTTCCAGACAGTTTACAAAGTTATGGAATTTACGTTCGAATACGGGTTCGAAGTCAGTCTGCATATTCTTGCCGGCAACTTCTACTACACATGCCAGAGACTGCATGGAGCCATCGGGCATTTCATCGATATCGGGTCCGATCAGTTCGATCTTATGATCTTCAACTTCTGCTAAAGGTAAGGTACGAACTAATTCGAATGCGTTTTCATTTACGTCAGCACCGTTAAAGTCTACACGTGTATTCTTTCTACGGATAATTTCACCTTCGAAAGCGGGTGCGAAAGATACAGGAATATCCATCTGAACGATCTTGATCTTGATATCTCTTGCTTCCAGTGATGTAGGATCAAACTTGGTTGTATCCTTCTGGATGATCAGAGACTTGGGAATATTCCACATATTGTCTTCCTGGTTTGTGATTACAGGGAAACCTAACTGGATTGCGCCTGCACCACATGCTACTGTCTGGTCATCAACGGGTTCAAATGCATTAACAAATGCATGTACACGTTTCATGGTGTATTCCCACATACCATCCCAGTCACCGGGCTGGATAGCACCGAAGATCAGAGCTGCTCTTAAAGCTACGGATACTACGTGGATTACGCTTGACAGGTCATAACCACAGGGGATGATACGGATTTTGAAGTTCATATCAACCTTCTGTTCGATACACTGATCAATGATTTCGCCAACCATGAATACCATGATACCTTTTGCCTGATAGCCTTTTACCAGAGTCTTAGCTTCTTCAGCTGAAGGAGCAGCACCGATAATAACAGCTACACCGGGGATATCATCTACTACAAGGGGAAGACCGATTTCACGAATCTCAGCATCAGTCAGATGACCGATAACGGGTTCTTCGTAAGGTTTTCCTTCGATATACTTAACAACTTCGATTAATTCGCAGCAAAGTGCAGCGCCAACGCCTGATGTAAATACGTCTTTTACACGCAGGTTTCTGGTCATCAGATCTTTGATCTTACCTTCCAGAAGTGCTTTTGCTTCGCCTAATGTACCAATCTTGTCACCTAACATAGCGTAGATGCAAGGAAGGCTGTATGCAGTATGTCCAAAACTTACTGCCTGTTCTTCGCCATATTTTGCAATAGCGTTATTGATTGCTTCTGTTGCCTGATCATACCACTGATCAGCGCCGCTGAATACTCTAGAAATTAATGTCACGATATTACCTCCAATATTAAATGTTGGTTACTTTTCTAAACGTTCCTTGATTGCACGAACTTCCTGAATTGCAGCATCACTGAAATCATAGGGTGATTTTCCTCTTCTGTCCGCATCAATCACATCTGTATTGTAATGAATAAATCCAAGCAGGTCCTCAGCCGGAATACGGGATGCGATAAATTCTTCATCTTCTTTGTCCCTTACCTTATTCGCAACTACACGAACTTTTTTGATTCCCAGCTGTTCTGCCAGACGCTTTACATTCTTATATGTCTGAATGCTTCTTGCACCGGGTTCTATAACTACTACGAACTGCTCCATATTCTCAGCAGTTCCACGGCCAAGATGTTCAAGCCCTGCTTCCATGTCCATAATTACCACATCATCGCTCTTTAGCATCAGATGGGAAATCAGTCTTTTCAGCACTACATGCTCAGGGCATACACAACCGCCGCCAGCTACGTCCACCGTACCCATTACGAGAAGTTTTACACCGTTGCGTGTTCTGGCAAACATCTCCGGAATATCATCCACCTGCGGATTGATCTTGAAGAATTTACCAGCACCGGATGCGCCAGTTCTTTCTTTTGCCAGATCACTCATTTTTGAAATAGGAGTAATGGCTTCCAGCTCTTCTTCTGAAAAACCGAGTGCCAGACCCAGATTCGCATCGGGATCTACATCTGCTGCCAGAACGCTCTTGCCTTCTTCAGCATATAATCTGGCTAAAATTGAGGAAAATGTCGTCTTGCCGACGCCGCCTTTTCCAGTAACTGCTACTTTCATAATTCAGGACCTCTTTGTTTCAAAATTTTAGTATAAATCAGATATTAGATACCTAATGCAAGTCTCTTTTCTTCGATTCTTTCGATCATCAGGTCGCCTAATTTTTCCATATCTGTTTCATATGTAAATGCAGCGCCAACCCAGTCTCTGATTCCGTTTGTCAGTAATTCTTTTACTTCTTCTGAACCATTAACGTAAGGAACAACACCCAGGAATGTATCGATACCGGTTGCTACTACGTAGTTACCGATGGATACAGCTTTTTCAGACATCCATTCAGGAGCACAACCAACTACAGGAAGCTGAGGTGTGTCGATTCCCCACTGAACTGCTACATCACATACCAGGTTCATCATACGGGAAATATCTACACAGGAGCCCATGTGCAGTACAGGAGGAATATCAGCCAGAGTACAAACTCTCTTCAGGCCATCGCCGCAGATAGCTTTTGCATCTTTGCTCATCAGACCATATCTTGCAGCAGCCTGTGCGGAACATCCGGATAATACCAGAACGATATCGTTTGCTAACAGTTTCTTCATCAGATCGATATGTCCACGGTCAGAACGAACCTTCGGGTTGTTACAGCCAACCATAGCAACTGCACCACGGAGTACACCAGATGTAATACAGTCAACCAGAGGCTGATAGGTACCGGTTACGTCAACCTGAGAGTTGGTAACGGTATCAAGCTGTTTGATAATAGCTTCGCAGGAGTAACCAGCTGTAGCTTTTGTCTTCAGGTCAGGAATATAAACTGCTTCCTGATCTCTGTTCTTGAAGTTTTCAACTGCTTCCTTAACGATCTTGTAAGCGTTTTCAGCAGCTGTTTCAGCTTCAAATCTGATGAAATCGGAATCAGGGATTCTTGCTGCATCATTAGTTGTGATGAACTTGGTGTGGAAACATTTGCTCAGAGGGCCTAATGCGGGGAAGATACACTGTACGTCTACTACAACTGCTTCAATAGCACCTGTCAGTACGATGTTTTCCTGCTGCAGGAAGTTACCAGCCATAGGAATACCATGACGCATAGCTACTTCGTTTGATGTACAGCATACGCCGGCGATGTTGATACCCTTAGCGCCAACTTCGTGAGCCAGAGCTACCAGTTCTTTGTTTTCAGCATATTCAACGATCATTTCAGACAGTGACGGATCATGTCCATGAACGATAATGTTTACGTAATCTTTCTTGATAACGCCAAGGTTAGCTTCTGTATCGATCGGCATGGGAGTACCAAACAGAACGTCTGAGAACTGAGTACCTGTCATGGAACCGCCCCAGCCATCTGCCAGACCACAGCGCAGGGACTGACGAATCAGAGCTTCGGGAAGTGAAGAACATCCCATATGAGTCATATGTAATGCATGAGATACTTCACGGTCTACAGCACGGGGAGCGATTTCCTGTTCTTCCCATGTTTTCTGTCTTTCGGGTGAAGCGTCTTTGATCCAGTTCTGGTATCCGAATACTTTACCATATTCGCTCAGACCTGCGAAAGCTACTTCGTGAGCTACATCATAGATGTCTTTGCCTTCTGTTTCGATTCCCCATCTCTTAGCGATGCTTAACAGTTTTGCTTCGTCTTTAACATGGTAAGCGCCATCAGGAGATGCACAGTACAGTGTATGAGCGATTTCACGGCCGTGATCTGAATGTGTAGCGGAACCGCCGGCTGTAAATTTCAGGTAGTTTCTGCCTACGATACCATGAGCGTCACATCCGCAGATACCTCTGGGAGCTTTCTTGGTAATACGGCAGGGACCCATGGAACAGATACGGCAGCAAACACCGTCTTCACCAAACTTACAATGAGGGGTCTGCTGTTTAACTCTCATCTGCCATGTACTTGCACCTTTTTTCTCTGCAATCGCTTGCAGTTTGTCATATTCGGCATCTAATTCTTCATGTGTGTAAATTAAACCATTTGCTTCCATTCAATACTCCTTTTTTTCATAAAATGGTTAGTTAATAGTTACTTAAGAAATCCGGGTTCCATCCCGTAAAAACGCTTCTCCGCGCAGAAACCACTCTGTTCGTTTCAGCGTTTTCACGGTTCATTATCTTTAGAATCCCAGTTTTTTCATAATATCATTGACAGCAACTCGAACAGGGTTGTCCGCTCCCACTTTAGAAGTGGGTTTTCCATCGCTGTCATACTCAAAGATGGTTTCATCCTGAGGAATCACACCGATCAGATCAAGTTTCTGATTTGCGATTTCTTCTTTGATTCCATCACTAAGCACACCTCCGGGAGCACGGTTGATGATCAGCTTAATAGTTTTGGGATTCAGTTTCATCTCTTCTACCATTCTTGAAACCCGTCCTACTGCCTGAACTCCACGTCTGGAACAATCGCTTACAAGAAGCAATGTATCCATATGAGGAAGTGTACCTCTGCTGATGTGCTCAAGTCCGGCTTCATTGTCAACTACTAAATATCTGTAGTTCTGAGCCTGTTTCATAATCTGAGCTCTGAGCAGATCGTTCACAAAACAATAACATCCTGTGCCCTGTCCACGGCCCATAACCAGAAGATCATAGTCATCTTCTTCCACTACCGCTTCGTTGGTAAATCTCCAGCTGGCATAATCCTGCTTGGACATACCTACCGGAATCGGGCTTTCCAATTGCAGTTCCGCCTGCGCAATCTCTTCTCTGATGCTTCCGAGTGTTGCCTGAACCTCAACACCAAGTACTTCATTCAGATTGGCATTCGCATCTGCGTCAACAGCAAGTACAGGTCCTTTGTTTTGTTTGCAAAGATAGTCTATGATTAAACCGCATGTAGTGGTCTTGCCAGTTCCGCCCTTGCCTGCTACAGCAATTACATGTCCCATGGCTTAAAACCTCCTTTCCATTTTTATGCGGGTTCCCTGAGGAGCCCTCATAATCAGCAGTTAATCAGCTGATAAATAATAATAAAAATAAAGAATTTACAGCTGCCTCTCCGAAATTCTGAGAATCCCGGGTGGGGGGATACTGCGAACAAAAAAAATATAAAAGCGGGTTCTCGCTTCTGTTAATAATTTATCATGTTTTGAATCTTTTTTCAATAAAAAATTGCACATAAAGATATTATTTTTTTGTTCAGTATTTACAATAAGCTAAACTTTTCATACTGCAAAGCCTCCAAAAACGCCGTTTTTACGGTCTTTTGCAGTTTTTGTAGACTTCTTACAAAATAGTTTTGTTTTTTCTTTTCAGTCCATTTGTTTTTGTAAATTTTATACACTGGCAGATTCAGTTTTTCGCTCGTTTTATCCTGTCAAAATAATACTTTTGTATCATTCGTAGAATATTTGTTATCAAAATTATCATTTCGGACAATTTTGTGTTATAATTTTTCTACAAATTGCATTTGTATTGTATTTTGCTTAAAATAGTTTTACTTTCGCCCAATGTTTTATCCATAATACCATATTTCCAAAAACTTATCTACCTTTTTTCTAGCATTTTGAAACCTTTTTCTGGTATTTTTCAATAAATATATCAGTATTATTGCCACCGCACATATTTTCGATGTCTGTATGTGTTTTTTTCGATGTTTGTATGTGTTTTTTTCTTGACACGTCCCATATTTCGTGCTAGACTGTTTACAGCTGAATAAGAAGTCAAGTTCTCATACGAGCTAAGAGGGAATTCGGTTTGATTCCGAAACGATCCCGTCACTGTAATGGGGAGCTGATTCAGACAATGCCACTGGTACATACCGGGAAGGCCTGAAGAAGCAATGAACCTAGTCAGGAGACCTGCTTGACAGATACGCAAACCTACGGTGAATAGGCTCTTGGTAATTTTATTCTTAATGATTTGAAATTACAGACTGTTCCATGAGGGGCAGTCTTTTTTATGTATCACATTATTCGGCGAGCTTATCCTCTTTTTTCGGATGATGGCAAACCAAACTCCTCTTTTTCAATACCGGACGAACGGCCCTTATCATACAATCCGGTATCAAAAAACAAAAAGACCCTGAAGATTGAATCCCCCTCACAAAAATTCAATCCCCAGGGTCTTTTTAAACCCAACAACAAATCCATACGAAAAATCCATGTAAAAACCCATACGAAATGAGTCAACAACAAATCCGCGTATCCCTCCCCAAAACAGCTGCAGCTTTATCGACAATAAACCAGCCAAAAACCAGCAGAGGAGCCGCAATACAGATCATTTCCGGAACATCGGGTCCATGGACCCCGTTCCGGAAATGATTTCGTATTGCAGCTCCTCTGCGTCACCTGGACACACACACTGTCCAGAAAGCCAAAGCTGTTTCTCAAAAAAACTATTTCTTCAAAATAATCTTTCTGGGACATTTATCTGCACATTTGCCGCAGCCTGTGCACTTATCATAGTCAATGACAGCCAGATTGTTTACGATTTCAATCGCTCCTGCTTCACACTGCTTCTTGCAGACGCCGCAGCCGATACATCCTACATCGCATGCATCCTTTACTTCCTTGCCTTTTGCCTGTGAAGAACATACGATAACGGATTTCTGCAGTGCGCTGTAAGGAATCATGTCGATCAGGTGCTTCGGACAGATTTCTGAACATTTGCCGCAGCCCTTACATTCTTCTGAATTGATCTTTGCAACGCCGTTTACGATGCTGATTCCGTTAAATTCACATACATTTGCGCAGCTTCCAAGACCAAGACATCCGTAGGAGCAGACTTTTGCTCCGCCGCCTGGTACGATCACTGCTTTCAGACAGTCATCCACGCCGTAATAATTGTATTTCTGACCTGCTTTGTCACAGGTTCCTGCACATTTCACATAGGCAACCTTGCGTTCGCTCATAGTTGCTTCCACACCCAGGATTCCGGCAATTTTAACGCCTGTTGCAGCGCCGCCTACGGGACACTGATCCACTCTTGCGTTTCCGGCAACGATTGCTGCTGCCAGACCGTCGCAGCCTGCGTATCCGCAGCCGCCGCAGTTATTGCCGGGCAGTTCTTCACGGACCGCAATGACCTTTTCGTCTACTTCCACCTTAAATGCTTCAGCTGCGATGCCAAGGAGAACTGCAACGATAATACCCACTACGCCGACGATAATACCGGCTAATACTATTCCGTTCATTTTAATCCTCCTTTATTATACCAGACCACTGAAGCCAAACATGGCAATTGCCATCAGACCTGCTGTAACCAGTACCATGGGAGAACCTTTGAAAGAAGGTGCAAAATCATTAAATTCGATTTTTTCCCGAATACTTGCCAGCAGAACGATTGCAATCGTAAATCCGAAAGCGATACCGAAACCGGATACAATACTGAAAAGCAGTGACATTCCGATTGAATATTCGCTGATCGGATAATCAGCAGTATTATTAATTGCTACACCCAGTACCGCACAGTTCGTTGTGATCAGAGGGAGGAAAACGCCCAGTGATTCATACAGAGCCGGCATACTTTTTTTCAGGAACATTTCTACAAACTGTACCAGACCTGCAATGACCAGAATGAAAACAATGGTGTTCAGGTATTCAATACCCTGAGGCACCAGAATCAGGTTCTGGATCAGATTGGTTACAGTTGATGCGATTACAATTACAAAGATAACGGCAGCGCCCATACCGGCAGCCATATCTGTCTTTTTCGATACACCCAGGAAAGGACATAAGCCCAGGAACTGACTTAAGACAACGTTATTTACCAGGGCAGTACTGATTATAACTAACAACAGTTGAACAAACACGTTCATGCTTAATACCCTCCTTATTCACTTTTCTTTGCTTCAGCCGCAGCTTTTGCAGCTTTTGCTTCTGCTGCTGCTTTTGCTTTTGCAGCCTTTTCAGCTGCAGCTTTTGCTTCTGCTTCCGCCTTGATGTCATCCAGTTTCTTCTGATTGGATGCACAGATCTTACCTGCACATGCTGCACAGTTGCCGCCGCAGGCAATGGAAGATCCTTCCACCGTATTGGTAGCACTGGGAGCCTTGAATTTATTCTGCAGAGCCTGCAGACAGGCAAGTACAAAGAAAGCGCCAGGAGCAAGTACAAAGATGGAGATATGGAATGTTTCCGGAATAAACTGGAAGCCGAACACAGCGCCGGCGCCCAGGATTTCTCTTACCGCACCAATACAGGTTAACGCAACAGAGAAACCAAGTCCCATACCAATACCATCGCCTGCTGACTCAACTACGCCACATTTGGATGCGCAGGATTCCGCACGTCCAAGGATGATACAGTTTACTACGATCAGAGGAATATACAGACCAAGAGCTTTGTCAAGGTCAGGCAAAAAGCCTTTGATCAGCAGCTGTACCATTGTTACAAATGAAGCAACAATTACGATAAAAGCAGGAATTCTTACTTTATCGGGTATAATCTTTCTCATCAGAGAAATTACCATATTGGATAAAATCAAAACAACGGTTGTAGATAAACCCATGCTGAGACCGTTGATGGCTGATGTTGTAACCGCCAGCGTGGGGCACATACCCAGCATCAGAACGAAAGTCGGGTTTTCCTTGATGATACCGTTGTAAATACGAGCTACAAACTTATTCATCTATTTCCCCTCCTATTTAGCATTCTCAGCAACGAACTTCAGTGTTGCATTGACCGCGCGCGTAACTGCGCCGGATGTAATGGTTGCACCGCTGATACGGAGCTTATCAAATTCCGGATCTCCTTTTGTGGTGCTGATCTTTTCAGACTGGATTCCCTTGAAATTACCCTGGAATCCTGCATCCTGACACTTCGCACCAAGACCGGGAGTTTCGCTCATGCTCAGAACCGACAGACCAGTGATGGTAGAGTCCTTTGAAACGCCTACCGCCAGCTGTATTGCTCCGCCGTAGCCTTTTGCTTCACAGGAAAATACGAAGCCTTCTCCGTTATTCGCAGACATCACCTCTGTGATCTTGGCATCGGAATCATCCGCTTTAAAGCTTTCCAGCGCTTTGGTCAGCGCGTCATCTGCAGCAAATTCCGCATCTGGATAAACAACTGCATATGCTTCCTGCTTTGCCTTTTCAGCAGCTTCTGCAATCGGATTTTTTGTAATATCGTAAACAAGACCCAAAAGAAGACCTGAAATCAATGTAATCGCCAGAAGGATTAAAGTATCTTTTACAATTGTATTTTTCTTCATACTACTTTTTCTCCTTTCCAAACGGAACCGGCATCGTGAATTTTTCAATTAACGGTACCAGCAGGTTACAGAAGATGATCGCATAGGATACGCCTTCTGCGGAGCCGCCGAAAATACGGAAAATACCAGTCAGCAGACCAAGACAGATACCGAATACGATCTGTCCGTTCGGAGTAATGGGGCTGGTTACATAATCCGTTGCCATAAAGAATGCGCCGAAGATCAGACCGCCGCCCAGAACGTGAGCCAGCATATACTGGAAATTAAACATACCGTCAGCACCGAAGATCAGAGCAAACACTGCAACTGTTGCAATATATGTAACGGGGATTCTCCAGGAAATCACCTTTTTGTAAAGCATATACGCAGCGCCGACCAGCAGAGCAATGGCAGATGTTTCACCAATCGTACCGGGGATCATACCGGTCGCCATATCAGTCAGAGAATACTGTCCGAGCATGGAAGCAAGGCCGTTGGCTTTTAATTCAGCCAGAGGAGTTGCTGCTGAAACACCGTCCGCAAAGAACTGGGTCATAGGACCTGCAAAAGAGATCAGCAGGAAACAACGGCCGGCCAAAGCGGGGTTCATAAAGTTCTGTCCCAGACCGCCGTAAAGCTGTTTTACAATCACAATTGCAAATACACAGCCGATCGCCGGAATCCAGGGAGCAATGTAGGGAGGCATATTCAGCGCCAGAATCAGACCAGTTACCGCTGCGGAATAATCTCCGATGGTAATGGGCTTTTTCATCCCTTTTTCATATACATATTCAGCCAGCACGCTGACTGCAATACAAACTGCAATAATCAGAATCGCGTTAATACCAACAGAGGTTCCCATTTTAAATGCATTGAAAATACCAAGCACTGCCGCAGGAACCATGGCAATTACTACATCACGCATAATAGAAGAAGTGGAATCTTTACTTCGAACATGGGGTGATGCAGATACATTCAGCTTTTTGTTCACTTTCTACACCTCTTTCTATTTTCTCTTTCTGCCTTCTGCTCTTGCCTGAGCAAATGCCTGAGTCAGACGGCGTTTTGCAGGACATACAAAGGTACAGCTGCCGCATTCGTAGCATTCCATACCGCCTACACGTTTAAAGCCTTCGATATCATTGCGTTCCGCATACTGAATCATGATCTGAGGAACCAGGTTGGAAGGACAGGCATCTACACAGCGTCCGCAGCGGATACATGCAGTCGGTTCCATAGCGGCTACATCATCGTGGGACATAAATAAAAGTGCAGAAGAGGTTTTGGTTACCGGCACATTGATATCAAACAGCGCTTTACCCATCATAGGACCGCCGGAAATAACTTTTTCCGGTTCACATGTGAGGCCGCCGGCTTCTTCTACAAGTTCTGCATAATTCGTACCTGTTTTTACTTCAAAGTTCTGAGGTGCTTTTACGCAGTCGCCGGTGATTGTAACAATACGGCGAATTAACGGAGTGCTCTCTGCAACTGCATTGTAAATGGAGATTACAGTGTCAACGTTATCTACAACACAGCCCATGTCTGCAGGCAGAATAGCAGAATGAACCTTTCGTCCTGTACATGCATTGATCAATGCACGCTCAGCACCCTGGGGATATTTGGTTTTCAGAGGCTGTACAGAAATGCGGGGCTCATTTGCAGTCATCTTTGTCAGTAATTCAATGCAATCCGGTTTATTATCTTCAATTCCGATCACACCCTGCGCTTTGTCAAACAGCTGAAGCATAATCTTTAAACCGCCGATGATCCGTTCAGGCTGTTCCAGCATCATACGATAATCGGAGGTAAGATAAGGCTCACATTCTGCTGCATTAACCAGAACATAATCAATTGCATTATCATCTTTCGGAGTGATCTTTACATGGTTAGGGAAACCAGCACCACCCATACCAACAATTCCCGCATCCTTTACCATTGCACGAATCTCGTCTTTGGACAGTTTGGTATAATCTCTCTTTTCACCAAAGCCCTCTACCGCTTCGTACTTGCCATCGTTTTCCACAATAATGCACTGGCACATATTGCCGCCAGGTAACAAACGAGGTTCAATTGCTTTTACAGTTCCTGATACGGAACTGCAGATATGTGCAGAAATAAATGCACTTGCTTCTGCAATACGCTGCCCCATCAGAATATGGTCGCCCTTATTTACAATCGGTTTGGAAGGCGCTCCAAGATGCTGAGACATCGCATAAACAAGCTCTCCTTTAGGCAGAACCACTTTGACCGGACGATCCTTGGAAAGATCTTTTCCATCATAAGGATGGGTACCACCTTTGAATGTAGCTAAATTCATCTGTCATCCTTCTCCTTTTCATAATTTTGAAAATTACACATATTGCCATAGCTTCCGGAAATTTGTCAAATATCCCCAATGCAAATTCCTCTCAAAGAATATCCGTGGCTTTGTGCATTTTGGCACTTTTAGTCACAAAATGCTATACGCATATCAACATTATAACATAAATGTAATTTTATACAACAAATTTTTTTACTCTTTGTTTATAATTATTTTCTTTTTCCTTTATTTTCTCTTTCCAAAAACGTCAATACATCACAACATTCACAATGTTATACCGTTTTTTTTGTAACATCACTACAATTTTCTCTTTACTTTCCCTATTATTTCGACAATTAATTAACACTACCAAGAATGGTGTATCAAATTTTATACAATTATCTCTCCGCCAAGCACAATAGCCCCGAACACTTTTTGTATGATTATCACAAACCCAAAAGTCCCCCCGCCAATCATTCTATGTAAATCCCCCCAAAAACAAACTCACCTCCCCACCAGGGTAAGCGCAGGCTTTTTATAGCAGTTTACTCTGTTGTTATAAGAGAAGGCTGTGGAAGCTCCATTACAGTAATATCCTGTTCGGGGACGCGCTCTCGCTCGGATCGAACGCAGCGGAACTAAACTCTCGAACTGTCTTTCAGACAGCCCGATCGTTAAGTACCGGCGTTCTCTATGGTCCCTTTCACAGGATAATACTGTAATTCCGCCGCTGCAGTTTTGTGATACTACAGGTTTAACGGACGCTGGAAAATGCAGTTCGGGCCCCATTGACAGGAAAATCGGCAAAAAACAGCGCTGGCTTCATATACAAAGTCTGCAGGGAACATCGGGTCCTCAGACCCCGTTCCCGGAAGACTTTCGTATATGACGCCAGCGCGTCCCCTGGACACAAATTTCCTGTCCCAGGCCAAACTGCTACATCCCCTTCGTTTTTCTCGTACAGCTCTGCATTGCTTCAATAATACTGCTTCTGAATCCCTTTTCCTCCAGCACACGCACCGCTTCAATCGTAGTACCTGCCGGCGAACAGACCATATCCTTCAGCTCGCCAGGGTGTTTCCCGGTTTCCAGCACCATTTTAGCGCTGCCGTAAACAGCCTGCGCTGCAAACTGATAAGCCTGTGCTCTGGGCATTCCGTCAATTACCGCTGCATCTGCCATTGCTTCGATCATCATGAAAACATAGGCCGGTGAGCTTCCGCTGACAGCAACCGCTGCGTCCATCAGATTTTCAGGAATCAGAGTTGCCTTTCCACAGCAGCGAAGAATAAAAAGCGCCTCTTCCAGATTTTCTTCTGATACAAAAGTACCGGGAGTTACTACGATATTGCCTTCTCCTACCAGCGCAGGAGTATTGGGCATAGTCCGCACGATCTGCACTTTCCTGCCGAATGACGCTGCAAGGCGTTCCAGACTCCAGCCGGGAGCGATCGTAATAACCAGCTTTTTCTCATCTACACAGTCACGGATTTCCTGAATCACTGTCTCATAAAACTGAGGCTTTACGGAAAGGAAAATGATATCCGATTCCTTTACTGCTTCCAGATTCTCCTGTGTTGTACGGATTCCAAATGCTTCCTCTGCTTTTTTCAGCTGAGCTGCACTTTTATCCGCTGCGATCACATGAGCGGCATCTGTATAACCCTTTTTCAGAATGCCTCCCATAATCGCACTGCCCATATTGCCGCATCCAATAAATCCTACTGTTTTCATACTATTCCTCACTTTCTTCTTCAGTATCTGTACCTGCATCTGATCGTTTTGATTGTTCTAATCCTTCTGTTTGTTCTATTTGTTCTGCCTTTTCTGTATTCTCCGTTTTCTCTGTTTCTTCTGCCTTTTCTGTATTCTCCGTTTGCTCTGTTTCTTCTGCCCTTTCTGTATTCTCCGTTTTCTCCGCTTCTTCCCGCTTTGCTTTTTCCTGCCCTGCGGCAGTCTGAGCCGTTTCGGGCAATTGCTCCAGAGAGTCCATGCCAAACCGGCGCAGAAACTCTCTTGTTGTCACAAAAAGCATGGGGCGGCCGGGAGCATTCAGCCTTCCCGCTTCCTGGATCAATCCGTACTCCACCAGTCTGCTCACCGCATGGTCTGAAGATACGCCACGAATCTTATTGATCTCAGCCTTTGTCACCGGCTGTCTGTATGCCACGATTGCCAGTGTTTCCAGCACGGTATCCGTAAGGACCGGCTTTTCGGGCATTGCGGCAATCGTTATCAGATTTTCATAGTATTCAGGCTTGGTACAAAGCTGATAACTGTCCTCCAGTTCAAGCAGGCGTATTCCCCTATCAGCCTCTTCATAAAGCTTCTGCAGCTCTCTCACCGCCTCCAGCGCCATATCTGCATCAGTGTTCAGTGCGGCAGCCAGCATCTTCAGGCTTACCGGCTCACCCATCGCAAATAAAACCGCTTCCAGAGCACCTGTTAATCCTGTTTTTTTATCCAAATGTATTCCCTCCGGTTTTATCAGTAATCTGTTATATCGGCAAGCATTTCCTCCGAAAGCTCACGAAGGTCTGCTGCCGCTTCCATGTAAATGTCTCCAAAGCCTTCTTCCTGCCTGATTGTGATCTGACCGGCCTTCATCAGTTCAAGCATAGCCAGAAATGTTACGACCACTTCAAAGCGGCCGCCTTCCTCAAGCGTCTGACTGAACCAGAAGTGTCCTTCCCTCCTAAGCCGTTCTGTCAGATAGGCAATACGATCGCCAACCTTCAGAGGTTCCTTTCGGATCTTGCCGAAATTGCTCCGAACCGGGTCTCGTATTTCCTCCTGGCGCCGCATCAGCATCTGGAACACCCGGTGCAGGCGCTTCATATCCACACCTTCCAGCAATTCATCCAGATCCACAGGTTCCTTATAGGACTTTACCTCCTCAGGAAGCTGTTCCTTTCGGTACGCCATCTCCCCGGTCTGCATTTCCTGCTCATTAAGCACCTGGGAAATTTCCTGAAACATCTTATATTCCAGCAGTCTTCTTACCAGCTCTTCTCTGGGATCTTCCACCTCATCCTCTTCTTCTTCATGAGGTAAAAGTGAATTTGCCTTTAAATACAGCAGGGTAGATGCCATAACCAGAAATTCACTGTTTGAATCCAGATCCGGCTCCATATTTTCCAGACAGGCCATATACTGATCTGTCAGCAGAGCAATCGGAATGTCGTAAATATCAATCTTATTTTTTTCTATCAGATGCATCAAAAGGTCCAGCGGGCCTTTAAATACATGTAAATCAAACTCAAGCTGCAATCCTTCACCACCTGTATCGGTATCTATACGGAAGCCGCAGGATTTTCCTGCTGTTCGCTGACAGTTTTTCCTGCAATAGCGTCCGACTGCTATATAGTAGCACAAAATCCGGTTAAAAGTCCAGATAGTTCCGCATCACCTTTAAAGCATTTTTCTCAAGCCTTGAAACCTGTGCCTGGGAAATATGGATTTCCTCTGCTACCTCCATCTGTGTTTTTCCTTCAAAAAAGCGCAGGCTGATGATATAGCGTTCTCTTTCAGGAAGGCGCTTCATGGCTTCGTTCAGCGACAATTCGTCTACCCATCGTTCCTCACGGTTCTTCTTATCTCCGATCTGGTCCATTACATAGAGCGTATCGCCGCCGTCGGAGTAAACAGGCTCATGAAGGCTGACCGGGCTTTGAAGCGCATCCAGCGCAAATACAATATCTGCAGCTTCCAGCCCGGCTTCCTTCGCGATTTCCTCAATTGTCGGTTCCTTGGAATATTTTCTCATCAGGTTCTCTTTGGCATACATTGCTTTATAGGCCATATCCCGCAGCGACCGCGATACGCGAATGCTGTTATTGTCCCGCAGGTATCTTCTCACCTCCCCTATGATCATAGGAACCGCGTAAGTTGAAAATTTTACATTCTGGGTAATATCGAAATTATCAATCGCTTTGATCAGGCCGATACAGCCGATCTGAAATAAATCATCGACATTTTCTCCGGATGAAGAAAACCTCTGGATCACACTCAGCACCAGCCTCAGATTTCCCTTAATATATTCCTCTCTGGCCAGCCTGTCGCCTGCCAGGATTTTTTCGAACAGCGCTTCCTTTTCTTTTTCTTTCAGAATCGGAAGCTTTGCCGTATTTACTCCACAGATTTCCACTTTGTACAGTGCCATTTTTTGTCCTCCACATGAATTCCTGTTTTCAGGCATCTGTCTGCAGCTGCAGACTTTTCCATGCGCATACGCGCTGGCAAAAGCTCCTGAACCGTTTGGTTTACAGGGCTTATGTACATACACATCATGTGCGGTTTGGGCATCTGTTATGCTTTGTTAAACTGTCAGTCTCTGGAAATCCGGCTTTAAAAGGCATTATCCGAAATCATTTTAAAGCATTATCCGAAATCATTTTAAGGCATTATCCGAAATCATTTTTTAGAAAGGTACTACGAAAAGCGGATCATTTCCTTTTTCAGCCGTCCGATAATCTTCTTTTCCAGTCTTGAAATATAGGACTGGGAAATTCCCATCATATCGGCGACCTCCTTCTGCGTCATTTCCCGGCTTTCCTCCTGGTTCAGCCCGTAACGCAGCTGTACGATTTTCTTTTCCCTTGGCGCAAGCGATTCGATCGCATGATTCAGCAGCCGGCGTTCCACCTCGTCTTCCACGCCTCTTCCTACTTCATCCTCCTCCGTTCCCAGAATATCGCTTAATAAAAGTTCATTTCCATCCCAGTCAATATTTAGCGGCTCATCGATGGAAACCTCATAGCGCAGACGGCTGTTTTTGCGCAGATACATTAAAATCTCATTTTCAATGCAGCGCGAGGCATAGGTGGCAAGCTTAATCTTCTTTTCACTGTTAAATGTGTTGATTGCCTTGATCAGGCCGATTGTTCCGATCGAGATCAGATCCTCCACTCCCACTCCTGTATTGTCAAATTTTCGGGCAATATATACTACAAGGCGCAGATTATGCTCGATCAGCTTACTGCGGGCTTCCATGCTGTTTTCGGATTCCAGCTGGCGGATATATTCCGCTTCTTCCGCTGGCGAAAATGGCGCCGGAAGAATGTCGCTTCCTCCGATATAATGTACATCCCCGCCCTCAGGCATACAAAAGTTGCGAAGTGCGGGGATGATCTTCAGCTGCATATGCCCCGTTAAACCCAATTTGATAATCATACGCGTCCTCCTTTTCTTTCCAGACAGGCTTCCAGATCCGGGTGAAGCAGCATCTGCCATCTGCCTTCCCTGTTCAGCTTCTGCTCTGTCAGACCAATCTTCTGATTTTCCAGTTCTATTTTCCTTCCCTTCTCCCGAATGACCAGCCTCTGCGCAGTCAGAACCATCAGTACTCCTGCGGTATTGCCAAGCGATGAATACGGTACAAAAGAAAGCTTCTCCGGCTCCTGTTTCAGAAGCCCTTCTTTTTGTCCTTCTTTTAAAATATATTTCTCCTCCACGATATGAACCGGCTGTCCTTCTGCAGGATCATAAAGGTTATTTCCTGTATCTGTAATTGCTGTTACAGTATATGTTTCTCCTTCAAACGTTATCCATACCTCTTTGCGGCCTTCCTCCCCATTCCCCCTTCTGCGCCAGTAGATTACCGTAATTCCCACTTCGATAAAAATAATACCAGCGGCGGCAGCTTTTATAAGCAGCCTGATACCCGGTACTGCGGGCAGATACAGATATAAAATTCCGGCCAGCAGAAATGCACTGAAAAACAATGCCGGCATTTCCAGCATACTCTGTCGGAAAGATATCCGTTTCCGGTTATTTTCCGTCAGATTTTCCAGAAGCTGCAGAAGCAGGATTTCAAACACCGCCATAAGGCAGACCGCCGCAAAAGAGCAGCCTCCATTCCACCAGGACAAACGGCAGGCCGCAAGCAGGCAGAAGACTCCCGCAGCAGAGGCGGCTGCTGCAGAAAGCAGATAATTTCTCTTCCGATATCGTTTTCTGCTGATCCTGCAGTAAATTACAAGTACCAGAACATTCATCAGAAGCTCCGACATAAAAAACACATCCAGATATATGACGTACTCTTCCACCTGCACCTTCCCTCTCTCCTATTAGTAACGTGTTTTATCTCATTTTATCTCAGTCAAAACAGCTTTTTTGTAAAAAAATAAGAGCATTTCTGCTCTTTTCATCGACAAAAAATGCCGCCAGCTTACACTGACGGCATAATATCTGTTCCGATTAACGTCTTCCTTTACTGAAGAAATCCGGAAATACAATATCTTTCATCTTTTCAGTAGGTTCCACGCGGCTGTTTCCGTTTCCGAAGTTGTAATTACTGCCGGAGGAAGTGCCGTTTCCTACAGGATTTAATGTATGCTTGGGAGTTTCCGGTACAGGCGGTACCTGAGGTTTGATCCGGGAAGATGCCATGCTCTCGACACTGCTCTGCGGTGCATCAAGCCCTGTGGCGATAACCGTGATAATAACCTCATCTGCCATATTTTCATCATATCTGGCGCCAAAGATGATATTAACCTCATCTCCTGCCAGTTCCTGTACGTATTCAGCAGCCTCTGATGTATCCATCAGGCTGACATCACCGGTGATATTGAAAATAATATCGGTAGCGCCGGCAATCGTTGTCTCCAGAAGAGGACTGGAAATTGCCTGTTTTACCGCATCCTCTGCCTTATTGTCGCCCTTGCCGTAACCAATACCGATATGAGCGATACCCTTGTCCTTCATAACGGTGCGTACATCGGCAAAGTCCAGATTGATCAGCGCGTTGACATTGATCAGGTCTGTGATTCCCTGAACTGCCTGCTGCAGGATCTCATCTGCTTTGCGGAACGCATCCGGAATTGTTGTCTTCTTGTCCACGATCTGGAGAAGCTTCTGGTTAGGAATCATGATAAGCGTATCTACGCTCTTCTGAAGCTCTTCAATGCCGGCCAGCGCATTCTTCATACGGGGCTTTCCCTCGAACTTAAACGGTTTTGTAACAACGCCAACTGTCAGAATACCCTTTTCCTTTGCCATCTTTGCAATGACAGGTGCTGCTCCGGTTCCGGTTCCGCCGCCCATACCGCAGGTAACGAACACCATATCCGCGTCTTTAATGATATCCTGGATCAGATCGGCGCTCTCTTCTGCTGCTTTTTTACCGATCTCCGGTTTTGCACCGGCGCCCAGTCCTTTAGTCAGCTTCTCGCCAATCTGTACAGCGGTCGGTGCCTTACATAAGGTCAGTGCCTGACTGTCTGTATTCACTCCGACAAATTCCACACCGCCAATGTTTTCTTCAATCATACGGTTTACCGCATTGTTGCCGGCGCCGCCCACACCTATTACAATTATTCTTGCTTCGCCTTCAAACTCATCTATCTTTACTTCGAGCATCCCAGCCCCTCCTTTATCGCTTTTTACCCTATGCGCTGATTATGCCTCATACCTCCATATCTCAGGCTTCTGTATGCTTCCTGAAACAGAAACCGAAGACTTTTGTATATTTCCTCATAAGTACATATAAATATCTTATTTTATTTTAGTAAAATAATCAACCGTTTTTTAAAAAAATAATCATTAATCCTTTTTTATATAATGATTAATCCTTTTTAAAATAATACGTGCCGTCTGAGCCGGAGCCAAAATGGATTCCATCCAGGTACAAAGTTCCCTTCATTCCTTTCAGCTGCGGCAGAATATCTTTCATTTCTGCAATTTTCAGATCCATATCCTCTGCCGATCCCAGTATGATCTTTATCTTATCTACCGTCACGCTGACTCTGGCTGATTTGCTGAAATTGATTCTGTCAATATCCAGCTTATATTCTTCAAACAGCTGCGTCATCAGCAGCACCTGTGAAAATACGCCCTTTATTTCCGTTTCCAGCGGTTTATGCAGCACAATCTGTGAAAATGCCAGTCCTCTGACCTCGCAGATTCCTTTCAGCTTCTTTGAACTGCTTTCTACGACTGTTCCATCCCGGTCAAAATACATGTAGCTTCCCATATACTTTACATAACCGATGATATTTTTTTCATAGACGATCACTTCCACCTCATGTCGGTTTACAATTTCAATCTGGTATCGTTCAATAAAGGGAATAGCTCTGTCATCACCGAAACGGTCATTCAGATAACACATGATCGTATTATTTTCTGCTTTGGAATCAAAAAGGATTTTTTCAATTTCCTCTTCTGTATAGAAACTGTTACCGGTAACCTTCACAGTTTTTATCGTTGAACTTTTTATAACGGCTGCTCCTGCAGCCACCAGTATCAGCAAAATGAGAATTACTGTTGTTCTCACCTTATGCCTTTTCAGCATATCCAGCATGCTTCTCCTCCAAGTATGCGAATCGTATCCGTTATCCGTTCATATCCGCGTTCAATGTGATAAAAGTTGTCAATAATCGTATCTCCCCCGGCGCCCATCGCTGCGATCACAAGCGCCGCGCCGGCCCTGAGATCCGGTGCGGATACATCTGCTCCATGCAGCCTGACGCCGCCCTGGACCCAGGCCAGATTCTTCTCCTGATCCACCGTAATACGTGCGCCCATGCGCACAAGCTCCCGAACAGCGCAGAAGCGGCTGGAAAACACTGTTTCACAGATACAGCTGTCTTCATCTGCCCGGCACAGCACCGGCAGCAGCTGAGACTGCATATCCGTAGGAAATCCCGGATACGGAGCTGTCTTCAGATGTTTCACTGCCCGGATTTTTTGAGGAGCAGTACACTCCAGCCGGGTTCCGTCTATCCGAAGAGACGCTCCCATCTGTTCCAGCACTGAAAGCGTAGAACGCATCCATGAAACCGGTACATTATCCAGCCAGAGACTGCCGCCTGCATTCATGCAGCATAAAAGCCACGTTCCTGCCGCAATCCGGTCTCCTGACATGCAAAAATGGATATCATGCGTTTTTTGTCCGCCCCGAATACAGATTTTTGACGTACCGGCGCCGCTGACCTCCAGTCCCATCCGGTTCAGGAAACGAGCCAGCTCGATCACCTCCGGCTCTTTTGCCGCATTTTCGATCATCGTCGTTCCCTCTGCGCCGACTGCTGCCAGCATCAGATTCTCCGTAGCCCCCACGCTTGGAAACGGCAGTTTTATTCCGGTTCCGGTCATACCTGACGTTTTTGCTATAATAACATCTTCCTGTACTGCAACATCACACCCCAGCCTTTGAAAGCCTTCCAGATGAAAATTGATCGGACGATTTCCCAGCACACAGCCTCCCGGATATACAGCCTCTGCATTTTTCATTCTGGCAAGCAGCGCTCCCATAAAAACAGCAGACGACCTCATCTTTTTCATATATTGAACCGGAATCCGGGTATTGGTAATGTCATTTGCACATATCGTGATCCTGCCTTCGTCTGTCCATACACCAGCTCCCAGTGCACGCAGAATTTCAATCGCTGTTGCAACATCCTCGATCATGGGAACACCTTCAAGCACCGTTGTCCCCGGATGAAGCAATGCTGCCGCCAGACAGGGAAGAGAACTGTTTTTAGACCCCTGCACCCGCAGTTCTGCCTGCAGCGGCCCGCAGTTTCTGATTCGCAACCGGCTCATACTGCTGCCATACCTCCCGAAACCTCTTATAAACTATTATATGTATGAATCGGAAAAACGGTTCGGCAGCAGACAGCTTCGTCACTATTTTTCGTAAATGATCTGATTGGAAACGCTCAAAACCATTCCCATCTCTGCCAGCAGAATTGCCACTGATGTACCGCCATAGCTGATAAACGGCAGCGTCACACCAGTATTGGGAATCGAATTGGTTACAACCGCAATATTCAGGATTACCTGCAAAGCAATATGGATCATAACGCCTGCTACGATCATTGCACCGTATAAATCCTGAGCGCGGAGGATGATATATACGAAACGGTAAATCATATAAGCAAACAGACCGATCACGCAAACCGCGCCGAAGATTCCCAGTTCCTCACAGATGATAGAGAAGATCATATCATTATGCGATTCCGGGATAAATCCAAGCTTCTGTACACTGCTTCCCAGTCCCTTGCCAAACAGGCCGCCGGAACCGATTGCATACAGCCCCTGAAGCACCTGATAACCGGTACCTCTTGGATCAGCAGAAGGATCCTTCCACACCTTGATTCGGGTCAGCTGATATTTTTCGATCATCGGCAGTTCTGCCAGAATGTCCGGATTAATATAGATAACGGTTACCACCGTCACCACGGCGATCAAAATGATCCAATACAGCTTTTTACGTCTGCTGGCCATAAAATACATAAAGCATCCGACCCCTGTGATAATAATGCCGGAGCTCAGGTTATTCACCAGAACCAGAAGCGCAGGCGGTATCAGCAGAAAAAGCAGAGTACACATAACAGGAATCCTGTCAATATTTTTAATGCATCGGTTGATCATATAGGCAAATACCAGGATCACCGCGATCTTGACAATTTCAGTCGGCTGATAGGTGGGCGTACTCTTAACACCCGGGATCAGATTGATCCACCGCTTCTGACCGTTTACCTCCACGCCAAGACCGGTAGCATCAACCAGAAACATCAAAAATACCGAAAGCAGATAGATCGGCGCCGTAAACTTCACAAACCAGTGATAATCCAGCTTGGATATCAACAGCATCATGATAAATCCGATTCCCATAAAGACAGCTTCTTTTATCACAAAAAAGTATTCATTTTTCCACTTGGTCGATGCAACGTAAGCGGAACTGCTGTAAACCATGATCAGTCCGAAGCAGCACAGAACAATAATCGTAATCAGAAGCTTATGATCGTAATGCTGACCATACTGATCCGGAAGGACCCGAAAACGCTTTCTGCCGATTACTTTCTCTCTGCTGTCCGGCTTCTCTTTGTTTTTTACAGTCTGCCTGCTCTGCGGCTTTTCTCTTCTCTGTGAATCTTCCCTGTTCTGTGAGGCACCACGGCCCCGCGAATTTCCTCTATTCTGTGAAGCGATTGTCCTCACCTCCTGTTAATCCAGCGCATGAACGCAGTCTTTAAAAATTCTGCCCCGCACTTCATAATTGGGGAACATATCCCAGCTGGCGCAGGCCGGTGACAACAGCACTGCATCACCTGATCTGGCAGCTGCCGCCGCCGCTTTTACCGCGCTCTCCATGGAATCGACAAATTCATAATTCGTAAATCCATGCTTTTTCGCACATTCTGCAATTTTAGGAGCCGTAACTCCCATCAGGATCATATGGCTGATCCGTCCTCCAAACGACTCGATCCATTCATCATATTCGGACTCCTTGTCGTAGCCTCCGGCAATCAGCACCGTGGGACGGCTCATCGCACAAACCGCCTTGATTGCTGCATCCGGATTTGTACCCTTGGAATCATTATAATAACGAACACCCTGTTTTTCGGCAACATATTCGATTCTGTGCTCTACTGCCTTAAAGGCTTTCAGTGTTTTTCTGATGATCTCCACGTCCACGCCCATAGCCCAGGCAATTGCTGCCGCTGCCATAGCATTCTCATAATTGTGCTTGCCGATAATATTTAACTCATCTGTTTTTACAAAGGAAATCTTCTGATCTCCGTGTTTCAGTACGATCATACCGTCCTCAAGGTAAATTCCCTGTTCCAGTACTCTTTCACTGCTGAAGAAAATAACCTGGATTTTCAGTTCACTGCCAAATGCGCGCAGACGTTCATCCTCGTAATTTAATACACAGGTTCCGTCCGCATCCTGATTACGGGCAATATTCTCCTTAATTGCCGCATAATTCTCCATTGTATGATGACGGTTCAGATGATCCTCTGTGATATTCAGGATTGCACTCACATCCGGCTTAAAATCGATAATTGTTTCGAGCTGGAAGCTGGAACACTCTACAACCGTAAGAGAATCCTCACGCATATGCAGAGCTTCCTGAGTATAGGGAATTCCGATGTTGCCCACAGTAAATGCGCTTTCTGCCGCATTGGCAAAAATCTCGCCTACAAGGGCTGTTGTCGTTGTCTTTCCATTGGTGCCTGTAATCGCTGCAAGCCTGCCCTTTCCCGCACGAAAAGCCAGCTCGATCTCACTCCAGACAGGAACGGAAGCATTCTTAAGCACCTGCACAAAAGGGACTTCCAGAGGAATACCGGGACTGATCACACAAAGCTCAGCCTGAGAGGCCATCTGCGGTGTCAGTTCTCCCTTCCAGATTTCAACAGCACTGTCTTTTTCAAATCTGCTGCGGACCGCTTCCACATCCAGTGCTTCATTGCCATCATATAATATAACCTGTGCACCCAGTTCAAGCAGCAGCTTTGCTGCGCCGATGCCACTGATGCCTGCACCGGCCACCAGTACTTTTTTTGAAAATTCCATACTCATTTTCTCCCTCCATATTCCTGCTGCTTACAAAGCAAGGAAAGAAATCAGACACATAACCACGGTAATAATACTGAAAACCGTTACGATACGGGTTTCAGACCAGCCAAGCGCTTCAAAATGATGGTGAATCGGAGCCATTTTAAAGAGGCGTTTTCCGCCGGTTGATTTAAAATAAGCCACCTGAAGTATAACAGAAACGGTTTCCATCAGATAAATGAAGCCAACCAGTGCAATATAGATCGGCATATTGGTCATAAATGCCGCAGATACTACAAATCCACCCAAAGCAAGGGAACCGGTATCTCCCATAAACACCTTTGCCGGATAACAGTTAAACAGCAGAAATCCTGCCAGACCGCCTGCTACTGCAGCAGTGACCGGTTCAATCCCTGCTCCGGATAAAACGGAAATCACCGTAAAGAATACCGCAACCATCAAAGTAACGCTGCTGCACAGACCATCCAGTCCGTCCGTCAGATTTACGCCGTTGTCAGTTCCCAGAACGATAATCAGATAGGCCGGAATAAACAGCCATCCCAGTTCCAGCTTCCATGATGTAAACGGAATCAGCATATCGGTTCCAGGCACATCCCGGCTCATCAGATAATAACAGAAAACAGCAGCTACAAGCAGCTGAAGAAGAAGCTTCTGCTTCGGCTTCAGGCCTTCGTTGTGTTTCATAACAATTTTAATAAAATCATCCAGAAATCCTACCAGACCGAATCCTACCGTTACAAAAAGGATCGGCACGATTGCAGGATAATCCTTTACAAAAAAGAGACAGGTTATAATAATTCCCAGAACAAAGGCTATACCGCCCATGGTAGGAGTTCCCTGTTTTTTCAAATGGCTTTTGGGGCCATCCTCTCTGATATACTGCCCGAATTTCAGTTTATACAGAATCGGAATCAGACATTTGCAGGCAATCGCACTGATTGCAAATGATACAAGCGCAGGAACAATTGCGCTGAAGTAATTCATATTCATATTTTCACCTCTGCTATGTATTTTATTTTCCCCTGATGCAAAAGCACCAGACAGATTTATCAAACAGGATTACCGTGATACTCCGTAATCATATCTCCCGGACTCTCCCGTGTCAATAGCGTTCTTTCATAAAAGGAATGATATTTTGAAGGATATCGGCTGCCGGCGGTGCGCACACGGTTCCTCCGTAATAAATGCCCTGAGGCTCATTCACCAGCACAAGTACCGCCAGCGTTGGATGATCTGCCGGGAAAAAACCGACAAACGAGGAAATATACTTTCCGTTTCCGCGGGGCAGCTTTTCCGAGGTGGCCGTCTTTCCGCCGATCCGATAGCCCTCCACAGCAGCCTTTTTCCCGCCGCCCTCTGCCACGACCGCTTCCAGGATCGTCTGTACTGTTTGGCTGACTTTTTCGGAAAGCACCTGCTCTCCTGCCTCCCATTTAAAGAATTCCACCCGATTTGCAGACGCATTCGCATTTGCAGACACATCCTCAGAATAACGTGCAAAATGCGGAATGATCGTTTTTCCGCCGTTGATCAGGGAACAGATTGTCGTCAGGTGACGCAGCGGCGTCAGCTGAAAGGACTGCCCAAAGGACATCGTTGCAAGCTCTACCTCACCGATATTTTCAAGGCTGTGCATAATTGCAGCGGCCTCCCCCGGCAGATCGACTCCCGTCTTTTTCAATATCTGAAACTGCCTGACATACTTCAAAAAAACCGAAGGCCCCATCCGCAGCCCAACCTCCATAAAAACCGGATTGCAGGAATTCATAGCTCCCTGCACAAAGGTTTCACTTCCATGACCGGAGGTTTTATGGCAGCGGATTCTGCGGTCCTCCACAATTTTATAGCCGGGGCAGAAAAAATTCTCCTCCGGAGTTACCACACCCTCGGACAGCCCGGCTGCCATTGTAATGATTTTAAATGTCGACCCCGGCTCGTACGTATCATTGATGCAGAAGTTTCTCCACATCTGATTGCGCAGGTCGGAGCGTTCCTTTTCCGACAGCGCCGCCAGCTCGGTCTTTGAATATTCGCTTCCATCTTCATGATACAGCGTAAATGGAGCATTCAGATCATACTCCGGCACATCTGCCATTGCATAGATCTCACCATTCTGCGGGTTCATTACCATAATACTGACATGCTTTGCCGATTTTTCTTCATACAGGCATTGGGCTGTCTGCTGCGCATAAGACTGTACGTCTGCATCGAGAGTCAGGTAAAGGTTCTTTCCGGGAACCGGCTCTACCCGCTTTTCCGCCTGCTCCTCAAGCTCTGCGCCTGCGGCATCTGTCGGTGTGAGGATAATACCGTTCTGTCCCTTCAGCAGTTCTTCATATTCCACCTCAAGCCCCAGAATCCCCTGATTATCTCCGCCGGTAAAGCCCAGAATCTTACTTGCAAGCGTTCCAAACGGATAGTAGCGCTTGTAATCTTCATCTACCTTTACTCCCCGCATATGCAGCATCCTGATCTGGTCGCCTGTCTCCTTATCCACATTCGCTGCCACAATCTCCCGCGAACTGTACTTTTCCACTTTTTTGCGGACAGATTCCTTTGAAAGCTTCAAAAGCTCTGATAGTTTTTGGATTACCAGCTCAGGTTTTTCCACCTGATTGTGAACAACCGAAACAGTACACACTGTTCGGTTTCCCGCCAGCAATGTACCGTTTCGGTCATATATCTCGCCCCGTGCAGCTTTGATCGCACGCTCACGCTGCTGCACATCAAGGGCTTCTTCTTCATAATACGCACTCTGCCACACCATCAGCCAGACAATACGTCCGGTTACGGCTAACAGCAGCAGAAAGCTGGCACCTGCAAACACAAGCGTCCTCAGTTTAATCGGAAATCGGGAGCTTTCCTGACTCATATCATCACCTGCACTGCATATTCCGGTCTTTTTCCTATTCTATGCAGCGGAAAGAGATTTCATTTCTCAGCCCCTGTTTGTTTTTAGTCGGTATTCTTTTAATTTCCGGTTTTATTCTTGCTTTCTGTTTTGTTCTTGTTTTTACTTTCTGTTTTGTTCTTATCTTCTGTTTTATTCTTGTTCTGTGCTTTTTCAGCTTCCTTTCTGATTCGTTCAGCATCTTTTATCTGCTGCGGTGTTTCAATGATCGGAGTATCCTCATCATACATCTCATCATCCTCAGGATCGGTAAAATCACCATTTGCATTGGATACGGAATCTTCATCCGCAGTCGGATAAATATTCAGATACGGCAGTATTTTTTCCAATACCTCTTTACACAGATCTTTGGCCTGGTATGTGTTCTCGGCCTTTGTGCAGTTCGGTTCATCTACTACAACGTAAACGATTACCTCCGGATCATATGCAGGTGCTACAGACATAAAGGAAACGGTGTAGGTTTCCTCTGCCGCTCCCACATCAGCTTTTTCCGCAGTACCTGTTTTACCGCCGATTTCGTAGCCTTCGATCTTGATACGGTTACCGGTACCGTTTTCTACCGTCTGAAGCAGAGCTTCCTTCATAAATTCACTGGTATTTTTGCTGACTGTCTGGCGAACCAGCTTGGGTTCCACATTCTCCAGCACGTTTCCGTCGCCATCCAGTATCTGTTTCACCACATGGGGCTCATAATAATTGCCGCCATTGACAAGTGACGCATAGGCAGCGCACATCTGAACCATTGTTACATAAAAGTTCTGTCCGAAGGAGTTGGTTGCCAGATCGACACTGGTCATATTATCCGCATGATAGATCTGATTGGAACAGGAAAATTCATCAGGCAGATCAACGCCGGTCAGCCGGCCGAAATTGAATTTTGACTGATAATCACAGAAAATTTCGGTTCCGATCTTATCTCCCATCAGCATCAGCGCATCATTGCAGGAGGCCATCAGAGCCCCCATCACATTCAAACTGCCATGTCCGCTCCGCTTATGGCAGTGGATTCTGCAGCCGCCATAGACTCCCACACCATCACAGACAAAAGTATCATTCTGTTTGAGGCGATCCTCCTCCAGACCTGCCGCCACCGTAAATACCTTCGCTGTAGAACCGGGTTCATAGCTGGTGCTTGTACAGAAATTACGCCATATCTGTAAAAGAGCCTCTGATTTCTGCTTTCTTGACATCTTCTTCAGCTCTTTTTCCGAATAATAGCTGGTCAGATCATCAGGTTTCTGCAGATTAAACTGCCTGCTTTCCGACATGGCATAAATTTCACCGTTATTGGGATTCATGACCATAATGGAAGTGACATTGCTTCCTGTCTTCTTCTCATATCGGTTAATGACGTCTTCACAGACCTTCTGAATATAACTGCTCAGCGTAGTTACCAATGAATATCCGTCTGTTTCTTCAATCGTCTGTACATCCACAGAGGATTCTTCGTTCAGATAGCCGAATCTGCGTCCATCTGTTCCCTTCAGCAAATCATTGTAATAGCTTTCAAGCCCTGTCACGCCGCCGGCTGAATTGGCAAATCCTATCGTTGTAGAGGCCAGGCTTTTATACGGATAAACACGCTTCTGGTTTTTCTCAAAATAAACGCCTTTTATTTTTCCTCTTTTCTTTTCTTCCTTGTCAGAATCATCATCATCTGAAAAAAGACCTTTTATACGTCCCAGGAAAGAGGAATCGGACTTTTTATCCTCCGTATCCGCTTTTGTTTCCGGCTCGGAAGCGCTTTCCTGCTCTGTGTCCTTCGCATTATTGTATTCTTCTGTATAATCCAGAAATTTCTGCATTGCTTTTTCTGAAATCTGATTTTTGTAGCGGTCATAGTAGGAGTTGGGATTGGCTTTCAGGCGCTCTTCAATCTCCTTTCTGTCGTAACCATAGCATTTTTCAAGAGCTGTCAGAGTAACCTCCTTATCGGCTTCATCCTCTAAAATATTCTTCGGCTCCAAAATCAGATTGTAACGATTTTCGTTGTATGCAAGGCTTGTGCCGTTCCGATCCATAATTTTTCCGCGCTCGGCCTGAATCACACGGCTGTCATAGGACATCTGGGACAGGATCGTCTTGTTATAATCTTCTCCGTCATTTTTACTGATTACAATAATCCTCAGGATTAAAAAAGACATTAAGCCCAGTACCACTAGGAATACCAGGCCTGTTCTGAATTTAATATATCTGGCGACCTTTCTGGGTGCAGGCCGCCTTTTCTTTTTCTTACTCATTGGGAATATCTTCCTTCTGTCTTACATATTCTGAATCAGATGAATCATAGTAAACGATCTGTGTTTCATCTGCAGGTACCATACCAAGTTTCTGAGTCGCCTTTTTACGAATCGTATCGATACTGGTGCAGGTCGTAATCTCATTCTGCAGATCCTGATTATCCTGTTTGATATCCTCCAGAGTCGCCTGCAGCGTAGAAACCTGCTTCGAAAGAGCAGTCACTTCTGTTCTCGCGTGGATATACATCACGGAAAATGCCAGAATACAGATACAGGATACTGCTACCATAAATACATACGCAATCGGGATAATGTCAACTGCAGTACGTGGAAGCACCCGCCGCTGTCTCTTTTTTACCGGTTTTCTCTCAACTTGTCTTTCTTCTTGCTCTCTTACAGCAGAACTACCATTCACCAGGTATCTGCGCTGGGTTCTATACTCAGCCATCCCACATCCCCCTTATCTGTTTTTTTCAAAAATACGGAGCTTGGCGCTTTTTGATCTTTTGTTGCGTTCTATCTCCTCTTTTGTCGGCAGCACAGGCTTGCGTGTCACCACTCTGCCCTTGCTTTTCTTACCGCACACGCACACCGGAAATTCCGGCGGACAGGTACACGGATTCTCGTTCCTGCGGAACTGGTTCTTTACAATGCGGTCTTCCAGAGACTGGAAGGTAATAATACAAAGTCTTCCTCCCGGTGCAAGCCGGTCGATCATCGCATCGATAGAATCGGTCAGAACATCCAGTTCACGATTCACTGCGATCCTAAGAGCCTGAAAGGTTCTCTTTGCCGGATGACCGCCTGCGTTTCTTGCCTTTGCCGGAATAGATGCCCTGATAATATCCACCAGCTGTGTCGTGGTTTCTACAGGTGCGGTTTCCCTTGTCTTCAGAATGCGGTCCACAATATTCCTTGCGTACCGTTCTTCTCCGTAATCCCATAAAATCCTGCATAATTCTTCTCTGGAACAGGTATTCACCAGCTCTGCCGCCGTAACCGGATTTCTCTGGTCCATGCGCATATCAAGCGGCCCCTCCATACGGTATGTAAAGCCTCTTGAAGCTTCGTCCAGCTGAAATGAGCTGACACCCAGATCAAGAATGATGCCATCCACCTGCTCCACGCCAAGAGAATCCAGCACAAGCGGCATGTCCACATAATTGCTGCGTACAATCGTCACCTGCTCTTTATAAGGCTCCAGCCTCCTGGAAGCTGCTGCAATCGCATCCGCATCCTGATCAATACAGATCACACGCCCTGTTCCCGCAAGTCTTGTAAGCACCTCAAAGGTGTGACCTCCAAATCCCATTGTTCCATCTACAATCACGGCGCCAGGTTTCAGATCCAGTCCATCTACTGTCTCCTTAAGCAGCACCGATACATGATTAAATTCAATCTGTTCCATATCTCTCCCTGAATTTTATGCCTGAACGGCAATCCTGAATAGACGGCAGCAAAACGGTATCATAAAGCATACTTTCCACATGTTCTCCGCCGCCCGTATACTGACTTCCTTTTCCTGCAAAACTTCATGATAGAGAAGCCTAATATCTATTTTAGCACACTATACGTCAATTGCAAAGCTTTTTTTCTATGAAACCATATGTTTTTTCCGGCGCATCTGAATTACAATCATCACGACGCTGACAACGATCAAACAGGCAGATAACAGCTGGGATACCGCAATTCCTGTGCCGCCAATCAGCAGCTGGTCGGTACGAAGTCCTTCTATCCAGACGCGTCCAAGTCCATAAAGCCCCAGATACATCCAGAAAATCTGTCCGTTAAACTTCTTCCTGCGGTGTACGGTCACGAGGATCAGTACTACCCCCAGATTCCATAACGATTCATACAGAAAGGTCGGGTGCACCTGGATATATTCCGCACCCTCATACACGGCCAGATGCTGATTGATTTCTTCTGTAATATAGCCGCTGTAAACTCTGGACTTTTGGATCCACATAGACAAGAATCCATCAGAATATCCTCCAAAGGCCTCGCAGTTAAAGAAATTCCCCCACCGGCCGATCATCTGCCCCAGTGCCAGCCCCGGCACACAGCAGTCTGCCATCTGGAAAAATGACATTTTTTTCAATCTGGTGTAAACATATAGGGTCAGAAACGCTGCGATCACACCACCGTAAATTGCCAGCCCGCCTCCCCGCAGGTTCAGAATCTCCAGAGGGTTATTCTTATAATAATCCCATGAAAAAACAACGTAATAAAGTCTGGCACCTATAATGGAAAATACAATCGCATATAACAGAAAATCAATAATGGTATCAGAAGATATCTTTTCCCGTTTTCCCATCTGACACGCAATGAGATATCCGCAGAGAATACCGATTCCTATGATAATACCGTAAAATTTCACTTCAAATCCATCTCCAATCGGAAGAGTTATTCCGTTTGGAAGACTTTCAATTTCGATTCCCAGCCCAGGAAACCGAATATCCGGTGCTTGCAGCAACATACCGATTCACTCCAATCTTTTCAAAATTTATCCGTTTAATTTTACTCTTTTGCAGGAGAAAGTGCAAGAGGAAAAGCATTGCATCCCCGATTCTTTTATGTTAGAATTGTGCCGAGTGTGCTTGCTTTAGGTGATTTCTGCCCTCAAAGCATGAAACATGGATTCAGGGATGCTGATGTGCAGGCATGACTGCACAGGGCTTAAGGAGGAATAGATATGAAATTAGGTATTGTAGGCCTGCCCAATGTAGGAAAAAGTACTTTATTTAATGCGTTAACAAAAGCCGGAGCGGAATCCGCCAATTATCCGTTCTGTACCATCGACCCCAATGTGGGTATCGTACCCGTTCCCGATTTCCGTCTGGGACTTCTGGCAGATATGTATAACTCCCGCAAGGTTACTCCTGCGGTTATTGAATTTGTAGATATTGCAGGTCTTGTAAAAGGCGCCTCCAAGGGAGAAGGACTCGGCAACCAGTTTTTATCCCACATCCGCGAGGTAGACGCTATCGTTCACGTGGTTCGCTGCTTTGAGGACAGCAATATTGTTCATGTAGACGGCAGTATCAATCCTCTGCGCGATATCGAAACGATCAATCTGGAGCTGTTATTTGCCGATCTCGACGTATTGGAACGCCGGATTTCCAAAACAGTCCGCGGCGCTAAAAATGATAAGGCACTGGCAAGAGAGCTGGAAATCCTGGAACAGCTGAAAAAGCATCTGGAAGACGGCAATTCGGCCAAAACCTTTGAGCTTGACGATGAAGAGGGCATGGAATTTGTAAATTCCCTGACACTTCTGACCACAAAGCCGGTTATCTATGCTGCCAATGTAACAGAAGACGATCTGGCGGACGACGGTGCTTCCAATAACTATGTTGCTTCTGTACGCGAATTTGCAAAGGAAGAAGGCAGTGAGGTATTTGTTGTTTCCGCACAAATTGAGCAGGAAATTGCAGAGCTGGAAGATGACGAGAAGAAGGAATTTCTGGAAGATCTGGGACTTTCCGAATCTGGTCTTGAAAAGCTGATCCAGGCAAGCTACAGCCTGCTGGGACTGATCAGCTATCTGACTGCCGGTGAAACAGAAACCCGCGCATGGACCATCAAAAAAGGTACCAAAGCGCCTCAGGCAGCCGGCAAGATCCATTCTGACTTTGAACGCGGCTTTATCCGCGCCGAGGTCGTAAATTATCAGGATCTGCTCGATGCAGGCACTTATGCTGCCGCCAGAGAAAAGGGACTGATCGGTCTTGAAGGCAAAGATTATGTCGTAAAGGACGGAGACGTAATCCTCTTCCGCTTTAACGTGTAACTGTTTGGAGCAGCAGGTTTTCAATTTTTCATGCTGTTCCGATTTCACTCATCATACACCAAACAATATAAACCAAACAATTAAAGGAGTTTCAATTATGGCTAAAAAAACTGATGATCCCGGATTTGACTTAACTGTATCCATCGAACTGGAAGACGGAAGCACCATGGAATGCGCCGTTCTTCTGATCTACAGCGCAGGCGGTAAAGAATATATTGCAATCCAGCCGATGGAACAGGTTTCCGATCCCGAAGGTGACGTATATATCTACGGCTATGGCGTAGATGAAAACGGCGCCCCCGAATTAATCAACATCGAAGATGATGAAGAATTTGATATGGCAATCGATGCATTTGACGAACATCTGGATGAAGTAGACTTTTTTGATACCATTCCGGAAGATCCCAACTGCTAATTGCTAATTTAAAACACTGTTAACAGAAAAAAGCAGCTCTTTCAGGAAGCAGAATCCATTTTCCCGACCTGCATCCTGAAAGAGCTGCTTTTTTGCTGCTGCTTTTCACTGT
>JAUNPP010000008.1:35093-44783 GCA_030536685.1 Lachnospiraceae bacterium | reverse complement strand
AAAAACTGCTAGTATCTCTCCTTTGGTATTTACAGTGCTTGTAACATCACATTCTTTTCCGTCATAGGTTACTTTTGTTCTATCGGTTCTTACTTCAACCCCTGTAATCTCATTGTTTTTAATGCTTATTTTAGTAAAAAATCCGTCTTTTGATTCATCATCTGATTCATCAAATATAATATCCAGCTGCGCTGTCAGATGGCGGAGCGTATCTAAAACCTTCTGGTAATCCATCCTCTTCGGTCCGATAATACCTATTGTTCCTTTTACACCATCCTTTAATTCATAATTGGCAGTTACCACACTGCAGTCTTTCATGGTCTGCAGCGGCATCTCATTGCCGATATAAACCTGAATGCTGTCCTTGCTTCCTTCGTCACTGTCCTGAATTGCTTTCTTTACCAGATCCTCCAGCTCCGTTTTTTCTTCAAATGTATGAATCAGCTCACTTGCTGTAGCGCTGGTGGTCAGTTCCGGGTAGCGGAAAAAGTTTGTTGCGCCGCTGGTATAAATCTGCATATCAGCGCCATCGGCATTCAATGCATCGGCTACCGAATCAATTACCTCACGCACGATTGCTCCATGCTCTCCTGCCTGCTCTTCTACCTCTTTAATGATTCCAAGATTGATCTCATTCAGAGAAAGTCCGTTTAAGCGGCTGTTCAAAAGAAGGTTCAAAGAAAGAACATCCTGCTCCGGCAGCTCTCTGGTTATATTCAAAATAGAATTCTTAACCAGATTGCCATCCACTACAACTACTACCAGCAGCTTATCCTCTGACATTCTGGAAAGCTGGATAAATTTCAGCTTGGTGCTGGAATAGCTGGGACCTGTTATCATGGTTGCGTAATTGGTGTTGTTCGCCAGGATTCTGGCCATCTGCTTTAACAAAAGCTCCAGCCGGTCAACCTTCTGAATGATAAAATCCTTCATCTCAGATACCTGCTGGTCATTCTCTGTAATCAGCTGATTTACATAATACCGGTATCCCAGATCTGTGGGAATTCTTCCGGCAGAAGTATGCGGCTGAACGATAAAGCCCATCTCCTCCAGATCTGCCATCTCATTCCGTATCGTAGCTGAACTGAGATTCAAATCCGTATACTTGGAAATGGTTCTGGAACCTACCGGTTCCCCGGTTTCCTGATAAGTCTGAATAATTGCATTCAATATCTTCAGCTTTCTCTGATCAAGTTCCATTCTTCACCATCCTTTCTTCCGTATGCTCTTCTTTTTCTTTGTTAGCACTCGCTTCAATGGAGTGCTAACATTCACATGATTAAGATACCACCACTCTTATTATTTGTCAACACTATTTTTATATTTTATCAGGATAATCTTAATTTGATTCCTCTGCCGCCTCTGGAGGAAAGACGAATCCTTTTCAGCTCAATCTGATGCTCTTTTACACGAATTTCTGTATCTTCTCCCGGGGTTACCTGCCATACATGTTTCAGGCGGTCGCCCTCCTGAAGAGCAATCCCCTTCTGTCCCATGGAATTTTTCTTTCCGCTTCCGATTTCTTCAGCTGCAAATCGAAGAAAGCTTCCTTTTTCTGATTGTAAAATGATTTGTTTCTTATTATAGTAATCCACATATACCAGTTCATCGCCATCGCCAAGTTTCGTGCCGGCCATCGCCCGGGTACTTGACAGAAATTCAGAAACCGCAGTTTTTTTGATCAGCCCGTCTGCGGTTGCAAAGATCAGTTCCTCACCAGGATGTTCACCACAGGCTCCGACAAACAGGATTTCGTCCTGTGAAGAATCATACTTACTGATATTGTCAATCGGTACTCCCTTTTCACGCAGTTTCTGCAACGGGATATCCGAAACCTTAATCTGGTGCAGGCGTCCGCTTTTCGTAAACAGCTGGATCCGACCGGTATTTTTACATAAAAATGCATGGCGGAAATCATGCAGCTGTTCGCTGCTGCGATTCCAGACAGAAGACTCCGTTACCTTAACATATCCGAAACGATCCATCAGAAACAGAACGTCTTCTTCTTTGATTTCTTCCTTTACTTCCTGTGCCTGTTCCAGAGAGGTAACCCAGGTTTTGCGCTCATGTCCGAATTCTTCCTGGATTTTCTTTAATTCCTCTTTAATCGTATGCAGCATCGTTTTACGATTGCTCAGGATTTTTTCATACTTGCGGATCTTACTTAACGTATCCTTATATGCCTTGTTCAGGGCTGCAATCTCCAGACCGATCAATCTGGAAAGACGCAGATCCAGAATAGCCTGCGCCTGAACCTGGGTAAAGTTCAGTTTTGCAGCCTCGGCAGCGGATTCTCTGTGACGGAAGGTAACGCCGGAGGGATCTCCCATCAGACATGCCCTGGCCTGTGCCTGGGTTTTGCTTCCCCGAATGATCTCAATGATCAGGTCAATGATATCCACCGCACGGATCAAACCTTCCTGAACCTCTCTTTTTTTCTGTTCTTCCGCTAACATCCATGTGTATTTGCGCTCATTGATCTCCACCTGAAAGTCCAGATAGTGCTTTAAAATCGATTTCAGGCTGAAAAGGGTCGGACGACCGTCTGATATGGCAATCATATTGACACTGAACGTGTCTTCCAGACGCGTTCTTTTGAACAGGATATTCTTCACCCGCTCCACATCCGTTCCCTTTTTCAGTTCAAGCACGATGCGGATTCCTTCTTTAGAGGATTCATTGGAAATATCCGTAATCTCAGGAAGCTTTTTGCTCTCAGCCAGCTGAGCGGTATCGGAAAGAAAACGACGAATACCGTCGCCGATCATTGTATAAGGAATCTCCGTAATCACAAGCTTGTCCTTATCGGTTTTCCGCCTGCCTTCTTCCAGAACCACTTTTCCCCGAAGACGGATTTTTCCTGTTCCGTTTTCGTAGATTTCCTGCATATCCTCCTGATTGGCTACAATGCCGCCGGTCGAAAAATCCGGTCCCGGCATGATCTGCAGCAGTTCCTGCGTTGTGATATCCGGGTTATCAATATATGCTTTTACACACTCCAGAACTTCCCTCAGATTATGAGAAGGAATGTTTGTCGTCATGCCTACTGCGATTCCTTCCGCTCCGTTCACCAGAATATTGGGAATCCGCACCGGAAGCACCACCGGCTCTTTTTCGGTTTCATCAAAATTAGGGGCAAAATCCACAACATTTTTCTCAAGATCTGCCAGATACACCATTTCCGTTAATTTTTTCAAACGGGCTTCCGTGTAACGCATGGCAGCTGCTCCATCCCCTTCGATCGAGCCGAAATTACCATGAGGTTCTGCCAGAGGCTCATTCTTCTTAAAATCCTGAGACATTACCACCAGAGACTCATAAATAGAAGAATCTCCATGCGGATGATACTTACCCATGGTATCACCCACAATACGGGCACATTTACGATGGGGCTTATTATAGCTCAGACCCAGCTCATGCATCGCGTACAGCGTTCTTCTCTGCACCGGCTTCAGTCCGTCCCGAATATCCGGCAGAGCGCGGGCAGTAATAACACTCATGGAATAATTCAGATAAGACTGCCGCATACATTCCGAATAATCAGTATGTATTATTTTTGTATCCATTTTATCAACCTCCCCGTCCTATACATCCAGATCTGCTTCATTTGCATGATCAAATATGAAATTTCGTCTGGGAGCTACTTCACTGCCCATTAACATCTGTGTAACCTCATTCGCCATACGCGCATCCTCTATCTCCACCTGCTTCAAAATTCTGGTTTCAGGGTTCAGGGTTGTCTCCCACAGCTGGGAAGCGTCCATCTCACCCAGACCCTTGTATCGCTGCAAAGTGAAATTCTTATGTGTTCTCCGGTACTTTTCCAGCGCCGCATCATCATACAGATACTCCTCCGGTCCTTTTTTCGGAATGGCCTTGTAAAGAGGCGGCATTGCCAGATATACATGCCCCTGCAGGATCAGCTCCGGCATAAAACGGTAAAAAAACGTCAGAAGCAGCGTGCTGATATGTGCTCCGTCCACATCCGCATCTGTCATAATTACAATCTTATCATACTTCAGCTTATCAATATTGAAATCCATGCCGTAGCCCTCTGAAAAACCACAGCCAAAAGCCAGCACCATTGACTTGATCTCCGCATTGGCCAGCACCTTATCCATAGAAGCCTTCTCCACATTCAGAATCTTTCCGCGGATCGGCAGAATCGCCTGAAACTTCCGGTCTCTTGCAGTTTTTGCAGAACCACCGGCAGAATCCCCTTCTACGATGAAAATTTCGTTCTTTGACGCATCCCTGCCCTCACAGTTAGCCAGTTTTCCATTCGAATCAAAGGAATACTTACTTTTTCCCAGCACATTGCTTCGGGCTCTCAGCTCAGATTTACGAATCCGGGCGGAAGCTTCCGCTCTGGAAATAACCGCTTTCAGCGTTTCCAGGTTTTTATCAAAATAAAGCTCCAGCTGTTCACCGGTAACGGATGTTACGCTTTTGGCTGCATCTGAATTTCCAAGCTTTGTTTTGGTCTGGCCCTCAAACAGCGGATCCGGATGACGAATCGCAAGAACCGCCGTCATCCCGCAGCGGGTATCAGGACCTGTAAAATTGGCATCCTTTTCCTTTAAGATTCCAAGTTCTCGCGCATAACTGTTTATAATAGAAGTAAACTTGGACTTAAAACCGGTAATATGGGTTCCGCCCTCAGAGGTATTGATACAGTTGCAGTAACCAAAAAGATTCTCTTCAAAATCTGCGGTAAACTGCAGGGCACACTCCACCATGATATTATCCTCCTGCCCTGAGAAGTAAATAATATCCGTGCGAAGCTCCTTGCCTTTATTCAGCTCTTTAATATACTGTATCAGTCCATCAGGCTCATGAAAAGTCATCGGCTCCGGTGATTTGCCGTCTCTTTTGTCTGTAAATACAATGGTCAGACCTGGATTCAGATAAACCGTCTCGTGAAGTCTGTTTTTGATATGTTCTTCCTTAAAACGGATATGATCGAATATCTGTTTATCCGGATAAAAACGGATGGATGTCCCCGTCTGTCTGGTCTTTCCGCACTTCGGAAGCAGGCCGTTGACCAGCTCCATATCCGGATGTCCGTAGGCATAACGGTCTTTATAGATAAAGCCTTCCTTATAAACCGTAATCTCCATCCATTCAGACAATGCATTCACAACGGAAGATCCCACACCATGAAGGCCCCCTGAAACCTTGTATGTGCTGTTGTCAAACTTACCGCCGGCATGCAGTGTTGTAAAAATAACCCGCTCTGCCGACACCCCTTTTTTATGCATATCTACCGGAATTCCCCGGCCATTATCTGTAACAGTAACCGAACCATCTCTTTCCAGTGTGACTTCTATCCGGTCACAGAAGCCGGCAAGATGTTCATCTACCGCATTATCAACAATTTCATATACCAGATGATTCAGTCCGCGGCTCCCGGTACTTCCTATATACATACCGGGGCGTTTTCTGACTGCCTCCAGTCCTTCCAGAACTGTAATGGCATCTGCATTATACTGGTTCATCGATAAAACTTCCCCTTTCTTTCAGTTGTAAAATACAACAACCTATTCTATAATTAATCTAACGAAATACGTCACCCACGCCGTTTTCCGCGGGTCCGAACGATTCGGGAGGAGGTATCGTCATGATCAGAAAACATATTATTATAACCAATCCATCCGGTTTGAGCGTGGATCCTGCCTGTCTGCTGTCGAAACACGCACGACAGTATGATTGTACCGCAACATTGTATTATAAACACTACAATATCAATGTAAAAAGCATGATGCACATCCTTTCCGCTGCACTTGCAAACGGAACGGAAGCAGAACTGGTATGCTGCGGTACAGACGAAGAACAATGTATCAATGACCTGTGCCGGTTATTCGCACAAGGTTTGGAACAGGAGGAACCATGAACCAGGATGTTCTTACACTAACTACTGTTAAAAACGGAAAAAAACAGGAATGGATTACCATCATTGAAGATGGAATCCCTGTCTGGGTTCTCCGAAACAGCCAAAAAAAACATGAACTGATGGAAAAGCTTTCTGAGCTTTTTCATCAGGCCATTCAAAATGAAGATGATGAGCCGTCTGCTGAGATTCTCTGCGGCTCTGGAAAAAAATTCCAGATCAGCTATTTTCCGGCTGCTTCTCTTTATCTTTGTGAAGATCTGGAAGGACGTTACGCCACCCTGTCTGCAATGACAGACGCAGTATGGGAACTGTTAGCCGACCAGACCATTGAAAGCTGCCGTCTGCTGTAGCAGGCAGCAGCACTGCGGCAAAGGGGATTTACACTGCAAAAGCAGTCTGCCGCTAAAGAAGCTGTGAACATGAGAAACAGGGCAGTTCTGCAGCTGTACGGATGTACGCTGCATGATTGCCTGTTTCTCATACCTGAAAGGATTCTGCACGATTACCTTTTATACGGGCAGAGCAGAATCCCGATTTTGGCTTCTGAAATTACAGATTATACCTTACATATTCTTATAAAAAGCAAGATATGCCCGATAAGCTTCATATAAATCTGCTTTGCTGATCACTTCCCAGGGAGCATGCATGCTGAGCACGGGAATACCACAGTCTACTACCTGCGCGCCATATGCAGCAATAATATATGCAATTGTTCCGCCGCCGCCCAGGTCAACTCTTCCCAGCTCAGAAGTCTGGAAATTCACATGCTCTGCATCCAGGATTCTGCGGATCTGAGCCAGATATTCCGCATTGGCATCATTCGCTGAAGATTTGCCTCTTGCTCCTGTATACTTCACAATAGAAATTCCATAGCCGATACGGGCACAGTTGTTCTTTGCAAATGCGCTCGCATAAAGAGGATCAAATCCGGAGGAAACATCTGCGGACAGAACACAGGTATTCTGCAGACATCTGCGAATAACAAGTTCCAGAGGAAGCTTCTGTGCCGCATCATCTAAAGCACACAGCTCCGCTACTGTATTCTCAAAGAAATGAGAATGGCTTCCGGTTGCTCCGACACTTCCGATCTCTTCTTTATCCGCAAAGAAAGCAAGACAGGTCTTTTCAGGAGCATCTCCACCCTGATCCAGATCTGCAAGCATCTGTTCCATTGCATATAATGCAGGATAAGCACAGCATCTGTCATCATGTCCGTAAGCCATGATCATACTGCGGTCAAGACCAAAGTCTCTTGCCTTTCCTGCAGGCACTGCTTCCAGCTCTGCAGAAATAAAATCATCTTCTTCAATTCCGTACTTTTCTTTTAAGAGTGAAAGAACATATGTCTTTACAGGCTCTTTTGCTGCTTCCTCTCCGTCTTTTTTAGCAGAAGGTCTGGACGCGATCAGAATATCAAGGCTTTCCCCTTCAATCACCTTCGCTGCTGCCTTTTCCATCTGCTCCTGTGATAAATGAATCAGCAGATCTGTGATACCTACAACAGGATCTCCTTCCTCCTCACCGATCACTACAGGGACTACAGAGCCATCCTTTAATGCTACAACCCCATGGATTGCAAGCGGAAGTGTCACCCACTGATACTTCTTCACGCCACCGTAATAATGAGTATCAAAGTAAGCCATACCCATATCTTCATACACAGGGTTCTGCTTGAGGTCAATACGGGGAGAATCGATGTGGGCTCCAACATAGTTCAGACCATGCTCCAGAGCATTCTTTCCTATTATATACAGAGCTGCAGTCTTTCCCATATGGGTTGCGATCAGTCTTTCACCAGCCTTTAACGGACTTCTCTCTGCAATCCGGTCGCTCAGCTTCCGGAAACCATGCTTCTCTGCCCAGTCTTCAATATAGGAAACACATTCTCTCTCTGTCTTTCCACGATTCAGAAAATCCTGATAAGAGCTGCTTAGCTTTTCAACCTCCTGTAAATCAGATTCCGTATAAAATTCCCAACTGTTCTTTTGTGCCATCTTAATGTTCCTTTCTAATATGTAATATATCATTTTACTCTTACAATTCCCGGGGGAAGTTGTTAAAAGTATTTTTCATCCCGGTGACCTAAATACTACCACACTTCTCTCTGTTTGGCAATCCAAAATCATAATTTTTAGTACATATGTTTGTATATTTCATATTTGCGCTATAAATGTTAATTTTTTTTTAACTTTTTGTTTAAAAAGGGTAGACAGATTTTAACAAATATAGTATACTGCTTTTCGGAACAAAACTGAAACAATAATTTAACATTTGCTTAACATTTTATTTAATATTTAGTATAACTTTCATAAGGAGGATTTAACGTGAAACTAAAGAAATTTGCAGCTACACTTGCACTTCTGGTATTAATTATTTTCGCCGGTGTATTCGGTACTAACAGCATGAATGCTTCTGCAGCTTCCAATTCCTTATCAGCGACATATAAATATTTATATGTTGGACAGACTTATAAACCCACTGTAAAAGGCTCGCATTCCAGCGTAAAGTGGTCTGTCGGCAATTCCAACATTGCAAGCGTTACCTCTTCCGGAAAAGTTACAGCTAAAAATATCGGACGTACTAATGTCTACGCTAAAGTAAACGGTAAAAAACTGACCTTAAAGGTAGAAATTGTTTCCAAAACAGCCTACAACGCTGTTAAATATGCCAATAAAGCGGTTGGCAGCAAATACAGCCAGTCAAAGCGTATGAGCAAAGGCTATTATGACTGCGGCTCTCTTGTATGGCGTTCCTATTCCAGTGCTGGTATGCACATCGGCGGCAAAAGCGATTGGGCTCCTACTGCTGCTTCTTCAGGAAGCATTTTAAATAACGCATATAAAACTGTTTCCTACAGCGGCGTATCATCCAGCGAACTGCTGCCCGGTGATCTTCTTTTTACCTCCAGCAGCTCTAACGGCCGTTACCGCAATATCACACATGCTGCTATGTATGTTGGAAATGGTAAAATTGTAGAAGCTGCCAACTCAAGAGTAGGCGTTGTAAAACGTAATTATTCTACATCTAAAATCGTACTGATTGCCCGCCCTACTGTAAATGTATCCAAAACTTTACAGCAGCCTCAGATGACAACTACAAAGTCAGCCTCTTCTTCTGTAAAGAATACAAATATTGAAGTATCATGGAAAAAAGTAAGAGGCGCCAGCGGATATTACGTATACCGCAAAGCACAGGGTGGTTCTTATAAAAAGATTGCTACCGTAAAAGGCGGCAGCAAAGTTACATATACTGACAAAAAAGCTTACGCAGGAAAATATATCTATACCATAAAAGCTTATTCCGGTTCCAAGACCAGCAGCTGCAACAAAAACGGTATGACTGCTGCTACAAAGATTGCATCTCCCAGCAATGTTGCCGCAGCTGACAACAGCAAGGGAATTTCCATTAACTGGAAAGAAGTACAGCATGCAACCGGTTATAAGGTATACCGTAAAACAGGAAGCGGTTCTTACTCTCTGATTAAAAATGTATCAGGTAAAGGCACCAATAAATTCCAGGATAACAAAGTAGATGACGGCAAGCATTACGTTTACGTAGTTCGCGCTGTCCGCAAGAATTCCGACAGTTACACAACCGTAAGCAAAAACTCCAGTACGACCAAAAAGGTATGCTATACTGCCGATTCCAATGTCGCAGTCGCTTCCGCTGAAACTACAGCAAAAACAACTGCTTCTGCTGCTGAAACAAAAGTAAATAAAAAAGCTGCTGAAGATGCTGTAAAAGAAACCGTAAAGGAAACTGCTTCCGAAACTGCAAATGAAACCACAAATGAAACC
>JAUNPP010000008.1:0-35083 GCA_030536685.1 Lachnospiraceae bacterium | reverse complement strand
GAAGAAATCAAATCTGAAGAAGTTGAATCAGAAGAAACTGCTGCTCCTGCAGAAGAAAAAACTGCTGAAGCAGAAACCTCTGAAGAAAAAGATTTACAGCCCTCTGTTTTAGAGACAACCGAAAATACAGATACAAACGAAGCTCCTGGAACAGCTGAATAAGCAATCAGAATCCTTATGAATAGGTTTTCGTATCCGAATATAACACATTCAAATAAAATATATTGGAATAAAAAAGCAGATTTGAACATAAACAAATCTGCTTTTTTATTCCTGCTGCATTTTACTGCAAACCAATCTGCAAGCTGCAAAACTGCCGCTTTGGCCTGAATGATAACACTTTTTTCCTAAATGTCCTAAATGATAACACTTTTGGCAAAAAAGAACATGGCAAACTTCCAAATCCCATTTTCAATCACAGTGTAAGCTGCTTCTATCGGCCCATCCAGAAAGCCCAGATACAGAGCAACAAGTAAGATAATCATAAAATACTTATCATATCTGTTAAACCATTCCAAAACCGGTTCCGGCAGGAAAACTGCAAGAATCTTAGAGCCATCAAGAGGAGGCAGCGGAATTAAGTTAAATACCGCAAGATTGATACTCAGCATGGAAAAATAATATAAAACCACATAAAACATTTCTAAAGCACGGCTGCCCGGCAAAGTTCCATACTGCACGGAGCTTTCTATCCAGGCCAGTATAAAAATGCTGATTCCCCCTGTCAGTATATTCATAAGAGGTCCTGCCAGACTCACCAAAGCTGTTCCTACCCGTTTGTTCTTATAATAGTACGGATTGATCATAACCGGTTTTGCCCATCCCATATGAAAGATCAGCATACAAAATGCACCGATCGGATCAAGGTGACGTAATGGATTCAGAGTCAGCCTCTTCTCCTGTTTCGGAGTCGGATCTCCCAGCCTCCAGGACACCCATCCATGTGCAAATTCATGAAGCGAAATCGCCAGAAGAATTCCCGGTATTAAATATATGTAACTCATTCCAACATCCTTTCTGTATGATTTTGTATAAGGTAATTAAGTATACCGTTTTCCCTGCCTTTTGTCAAACGACATCTCCCTGTGGTTGTTTTTTTGAAAACTTTCCCTTATAATAAAAATCAAATATATTTTACGGAGGTTTTCCTATGTCTAACTATCAATTATCCAATCAATACCTGACCCTGGAAGTTTCTTCCCTTGGCGCGGAGCTTTGCAAGGTAACGTCATCCGACGGCACCGATTATCTGTGGGATGCCGATCCGGCTTACTGGAAACGCCACTCTCCCGTTCTTTTCCCGGTTGTTGGCAACTACAATGAAAAACAGTTTCTGTATAAGGGCGAGAAATGGCCTATGGGTCAGCATGGATTCGCCCGTGATATGGAATTTACATTTCTTGAAAAAACGGAAACTTCACTGACTTTCCTGCTCGCTTCCAACGAAGAAACAAAAAAACGCTACCCCATGGATTTCAACCTGAAAATCACTTATACACTCTCTAAGAATCAGATTCAGGTTGGCTGGCAGGTCGAAAATCCCGGCAGCGAAGAACTGCATTTTTCAATCGGCGCACATCCGGCTTTTTACTGCCCCATAGCCGGACAAGGCAGACAGACCGATTATTATATCGATTTCCATACGGAAGACTCACAGGTTACATGCTCTGTTTTAAATGCTCAGGGCGTTCTGTCTGATGAAACCGTTTCTTACCCCTTAGAGAACGGAAAACTGGCTGTAACAGAGCATTTATTTGACCGTGACGCGCTGATCGTAGAGGGCGGCCGGATTCAGAAGCTCTCCCTTTGTCTTCCTGATCTGACTCCTTACGTAACCATGGACTTTTCCGCTCCCCTTTTCGGCATCTGGTCTCCTGCTGGAAAACAGGCTCCTTTTATCTGCCTTGAACCCTGGTACGGCCGTTCTGACCGACACAGCTTTAACGAAGAAATCTCCAAACGGGAATACGGCACCACTCTGAAGCCCTCCGAAAGCTTCCAGGCTTCCTACAATATGACCTTTCTCCCGATCCATTAAATATATCTGACCCACTGCCGGGCGCACGACAGAAAACGGGCAGCAGATTTCCATTTACTGATATCTGCTGCCCGTTCACGGTTCTTATTATCATTCAGCCGATGAAATGCTATCTTATTTCATTAAAGCTTATTTCATCAAAGCTTTGAAAAAGCAGTTCAAAAAGCAGTTGTCTTGCTTTCAGACACTATCTTTCTCTTCCAGCCATTTCTCTTTCCTGTGCTTCGATCATTTTACGAACCATATGACCTCCGACAGAGCCGTTCTGATAAGAAGTCAGGTTACCGTTGTAACCGTCTTTTGATAACGGTACTCCCAGTTCATCTGCTACTTCCATTTTAAAACGATCCATTGCTTCCTTTGCTTCAGGCACTTCAATTCTGTTGGAATTACTGCTGTTCATTGTATTCTCCTCCTCAAAAACTTTTGTTTTCTGTTACACTGCTAGTATGACCGAATCAATGAACAATACACTGGGAAGTTCTGGCTGACAAAAAATGCCATATTTTACCGTTTCATTGCGTCCATACGGATGGTAATGGACTTTTTATGCGCCATAAGACCTTCGGTACCGGCCAGCGAAACTGCTGTTGCAGCGAGATTTCTGCAGCCTTCCTCCGTGATATGCTGAACAAATGACGTTTTAATAAAGGTTCCTGCCCATACGCCATTGGAATATCTCGCAGTACGCATGGTCGGCAGTGTGTGATTGGTTCCGGAGCAGTAATCGCCAAAGGTAACCGGGGTGTAATGTCCGACAAACAAGGAGCCGTAGTGCAGCAGCTGGCTGCTGACTTTCTCTTCAATCTCAGGCTTCACCTGAACCTCCAGATGTTCAGGAGCCATCTCATTAGCCAGGGCAACTGCTTCTTCCATAGAATCTGCAATATACAGCATTCCATTATCTTCCCAGGACTTTAACGCCAGCTCGCCTGTAGGAAGCTCTTTTGCAATTTCAGGAACACGCTTTAATGTTTTTTCAGCCAGTTCCATGCTGGTGGTAACCAGAGTAGCTCTTGCATTCGGATCATGCTCGCTCTGCGCCAGAATATCGATTGCTGTAAAATCAGGGTTTGCGCTTTCATCCGCCAGGATCAGCACTTCACTGGGGCCGGCCAGACTGTCGATACCAACCTCGCCGATCACCTGTCTCTTTGCTTCCGTTACAAAACGATTGCCGGGGCCGCAGATCAAATCTACTTTTTTGATACTCTCTGTTCCATAAGTAAATGCTGCCACCGCCTGAGCGCCGCCTACACAGTAGATTTCATCCACACCGGCAATATCCATTGCTACCAGAACAGCCGGATGAATGGTGCCGCTTACTTTGGATGCAGGACTGCAGGCCGCAATGCGTTTCACGCCGGCAACTTTGGCAGGAATTGCCAGCATCAGAGCCGTACTGGGCAGAGGATAACGTCCTCCAGGTACGTAACAGCCAACCGAATCCACCGGTACCAGACGATGACCAAGGCGTACTCCGGGTACCGGAGTTTCTGTATCCAGCTCTGTCATGCAGGCCATCTGTTTTTCTGCATAAAAACGAATCTGCGCTGCTGCTGCCCTCATAGCTTCAATTGTTTCGTCTTCTACCTGCTCATATGCTGCTTTTACCGCCTCCTGAGGTACGCGGATATATTCCAGATCCAGACCATCGAATTTTTTACTTAACGCATAAATTTCAGCATCACCGTTTTCGATCACATGTTCGATAATATCAGCAACCGTCTTTGTTGTAGCTGCATCTTTTCCATAGGTCTTTGCTGCTGCTTCTTTAACACACTTCATATGTATCCATCCCTTTCCAAATATTCTTACCATAGAACTGTACCATTATTAATCCAATAGAACATTTAATTAGAACATTAAATAATGTGCAGTTTCTGCACCTGACTATCATAGCATAATTTATTTTAGTTGAACAGATATTATTTTCGGATATTCTTTCAATTTGTGCTTTTCAGAAACGATTTTCTTCGCTATAATAGTTAAAGATGCAACACATCTGATTTTATTATATTCAAGGAGAGATCGATGAGACATATTATCAGCCCTCTGGATTTTTCAGTAGAAGAGCTTGATGAACTAATGAATCTTGCAAATGATATTGAAAAAAATCCTGACAAATACGCTAATGTTTGTAATCGTAAAAAACTTGCTACATTATTCTATGAACCCAGTACCAGAACACGTTTAAGCCTCGAAACAGCTATGCTGAATCTGGGAGGACAGGTTATCGGATTTGCTTCCTCCAATGCCAGCTCTGCTGCAAAGGGTGAAAGTGTTGCCGATACTATCCGAATGATTTCCTGTTATGCCGATATTGCCGCAATCAGACACCCGAAGGAAGGCGCTGCTCTTGTAGCTGCCATGAATTCTTCTATCCCGGTGATCAATGCCGGTGACGGCGGTCATCAGCATCCCACTCAGACCTTAACTGATCTGCTGACCATCCGTTCCCTGAAAGGCCGTCTGGAAAACCTGACAGTAGGCCTTTGCGGCGACTTAAAGTTCGGACGTACAGTTCATTCCCTGATCAACGCTCTGGTGCGCTACCCCGGCATTCGTTTTGTCCTTGTTTCCCCTACTGAGCTGCGCATCCCCAGCTACATCCGTGAGAATGTACTCGATGCCAATCATGTCGAATACGAGGAAGTAGAAATTCTGGAAGATGCTATGCCTAAGCTTGACATCCTCTACATGACCCGCGTACAGCGCGAGCGTTTCTTCAGTGAAGATGAATATCTCCGTCTGAAAGATATCTATGTGCTGGATGCGCTTAAGATGGAACTGGCAAAGGAAGATATGCTGGTTATGCATCCCCTGCCCCGTGTCAATGAAATTTCCGTAGAAGTGGACAAGGATCCGCGTGCCGGCTATTTCAAACAGGTTCAGTACGGTGTATACATCCGTATGGCTCTTATCATGAAATTATTGGAGGTTGAGGCATGTTAAATATTTCCGGATTAAATGAAGGTATTGTACTGGATCATATCCCCGCTGGAAAAAGTATGGATATCTATAACTACCTGGGACTGGGCAAATTAGACTGTCAGGTAGCTATTATCAAAAACTGCCGCAGTAATAAGATGGGAAGAAAAGACATCATTAAAATTGAAGGCAGTATTGATTTAATTGACCTTGATGTGCTGGGCTTTGTAGATCCCGGTATCACAGTCAACATCATCCGTGAGGGCAACATCTGTGATAAGAAAAAACTGATGCTTCCCAAAAAACTCACCAACGTGGTAAAATGCAAAAATCCCCGCTGCATCACCACAATTGAACAGGAACTGCCGCAGGTATTCTTCCTTGCAGATAAGGAGAAGAAGGTTTACAGATGTCTCTACTGCGAAGAAAGATATTCCAGCAGAAGAAAAAAATAGCCGAAAACAAGCTGCAGTGCAGTATAATTTTTAACCATTGAACCATTGAAAGCTCCGAAGGCCGTTCCGCCTCCGGAGCTTTGCTGTTGTGCGCCTGGCGGCGCACGTTTCTAACGGGTGCAAGTCCCGAATCCGCCCGGCAGTGGGAAGGATATAGCCGAAGGCAAGGGTGTCCATCGTGAGGTGGAATCTGAAGGAAGCTGGATGTGGGGAACATACTAACCCATGGGCAAATCTCTGGTCTGACGAACAGAAATCACATCAGGCTATGCATGAGGGTAAGGCTGCAACACAAGTCGAAGCCCAATAACTGCACGGAATCATGTATGGTAAATGTGGCAGATGGATGGAGAGAAAGAAACGTGTGGTACCCGGGGAGGTCTGTATGGAACGCTCTGAAAGGGGCAACCACTGCACAAGGAAACGAGGCAGTGCTGAGCATACAGAAGTCAGCAGAGGTCATAGTAGCCGAGAGGCGAAGGACCGAATCAATAGGAGTCTTTAGTACAACCGGGAAAGGAGGAAGGACAGATGGATGCAGAAAACAGAGAAAGCTGCTTGCAAAAGAATAGTGCGGAACATGAAGGATATGTGAGAGCGCATCGCTCCTTCAACCGGATATGGAAGGAAAGAGACAGTGCACGGCCGGAACTTTTGGAGAAGATACTGTATAAAGATAACCTAAACAGAGCTTTTAAGAGAGTAAAGGCAAAGAAGGGGGCACCGGGAATTGATGGGATAACCGTTGAAGAAATCGGTGCATACCTCCGGGGAAATCAGAAAGCTATTATCGAGAAGATATATCGGGGGAAATATACCCCAGACCCGGTAAGACGAGTAGAAATCCCAAAACCAGACGGCGGAATACGAAAGCTTGGTATTCCAACAGTCAAAGACCGTATTTTCCAACAAGCCATTACACAACAGCTCATGCCAATCTATGAGCCGTTATTCTCGGACAACAGCTACGGCTACCGTCCGGGAAGAAGCGCAAAGGATGCTGTCGCAAAGGTAAAAGAGTACGCAGAACAGGGATATACCCATGCAGTGTCATTGGATTTATCAAAGTATTTCGATACTCTAAACCACGAAATGCTCCTAAATATCCTGCGTAGGAATATAAAAGATGAGCGAGTAATCCAATGGATTAAAAGATATCTGAAAAGTGGTGTGATGGAAAATGGTGTAGTTATGGAAACAGAGGAAGGTTCGCCACAGGGAGGAAACATCTCTCCGTTGTTAGCGAATATCTATCTGAATGAGTTCGACCAGGAGTTTGAAAAGAGGAAAGTGGCATTTGTCCGATACGCAGATGATATCGTAATACTGGCAAAGAGTGACAGAGCCGCAAAGAGACTACTGGAAACAAGCACGAGATATCTGGAAGAGAAACTGAAACTAAAGGTGAACCAGAAGAAAAGTCGTGTGGTAAGTGTGTTTGCAATCCGAAATTTTAAGTTTCTTGGCTTTACATTGGGAAAGAACGGAAAGGGCATTTATGTGCGGGTTCATGCGAAGCCATGGAGAAAAATGAAGTCAAAGCTGAAAGAACTTAGTTCCCGAAGGTTTGTTCAGAGTATACGCCCGTCACTGAAAAAGATAAAGGTGTATATGCGAGGATGGCTGAATTACTATGGGATTGCCGAGATGAAGAACCGAATAGAAGAACTCAATAAATGGCTGTACCACAGAATACGAATGTGTATCTGGAAGCAATGGAAACTACCGAAAACCAAGAAGAGAAATCTAATAAAACTTGGAGTACCCGAATACTTTGCACATCAAGCGGCAAACAGTCGTAGAAAGCATTGGTATGTGTCGGGGATGGGTGCGGTCAACAGGGCATTAACAAAACAAAGACTGATAAACAGTGGCTTCTATGATTTAGCCACAGCCTATCAGTCTGTGCACGTCAACTATTGAAACCGCCGTGTACCGAACGGTACGCACGGTGGTGTGAGAGGACGGCGGTTAATTACCGTCTCCTACTCGATTGATAGAAAACGTGCTTTATTTTTTCGCAGGCTTTTCCATAAGTTTCTGGATACCCTGAATTGCAACTATGACACCGAGGATTAAAAGTAATACGGCAAAAATGAGCTGCAGGCTGTTGCCCAGACTCAGTCCGGTGCTCATGAACGCTTTGCTGAGTTTTACGATGGTCATGGAAAGTGCAGTAAAGGTAACTGCCATCATAAACAGCATCGGGATCCACAGCATACAGCCCTGACGTTTGGTTTTCTTTAAGAAGACAGCACATGCCACCAGTGCCAGTACAGACAGCAGCTGGTTTGCGGAGCCAAACAGCGGCCAGATCTCAGCGTAGCCGACCTTTGCCAGCAGGTATGCCAGTACCAGAGTCAGGATTGTTGCAAAATATTTGTTGGTCACAAGCTTTAAGATCGGGTTCATATTAGTTTCGTCCACATCGTCATCTATAAAGAATTCCTGGAAGGAAAGACGACCTACGCGGGCTACAGAGTCCACACCGTCCTGAAATTCGTAAGCCGGGGTCTTGGCTTTCGGGTCGATGCCCCATTTGTTCTGAAGATAACGTCCGTACAGAAGATAAGCACCTCCAAGCACGACAATGGCAATCACCATCATTAAAATTCCACTCATAATTTTCCTCCCTTTGAAGTCATTTGTTTGATTATAAAAACGCCTTTGCAGTCTCAGTTTACGAGAACTGCAAAGGCGGAATTTTCCGTGGTACCACTTTGCTTGCCGCAGATACCCCGTAATATGTCCCGTTCCATGCATTTATATGTTGCAAATTAATATGCAACTATATGCTGCAAAATAATATACAACGTTTGCAGAAAAAAACCAAGGGAATATTTATACAGGATTTATAAAAAAATGCAAAAAAAAATGTATAATTTTTGGAAGAAAAACTGACGGTACAATTTTACTTGCGTATGATTCTGTGATGGGTTATGATATAAATGTTCGTTGCCGGTTGTGTTCCGGCAGCGGTTTTTGATATATCGGAGGAACCGGTGGCTTCGTCCCGGGGCAAAGATGGATGTTTGGGGAAGTTTTAGTTGTTTGAAACAGATAAGAGAGGTTATAGATGAATCAGAGTGAATTTTTAGAAAAAGTGCAGGAACTGCTTGCTTTGGCACAGAGCCGCGGCGGTTCGATTACAGAAGGGATGATGGAGGAACCATTTGCGGATGCAAATCTGAATGCAGACCAGCTTCTTTCTTTAAGAAGCTATCTGAAAGCAAATGGAGTTTCTATTTTATCGGAAGAGGAGGCGCAGACAAACCGGGCTTCAGCCGTGAAGATGACAGCAGCCCGCAAAGCTCCTGCGATGGAAGATAAAGAGAAGAAAATCTACCGTTCCTACCTGAAGGAGCTGGAGCTGATAAAGGGATATGAAGCGTGTGAGGAAAAGCTTTTATTTGAACGAAAGCTTTCCGGTGACCGGCAGGCAAGGCAGCTTCTGGTGGAAGGAAACTTAAGACAGGTTGTAGAGATGGCCGGCAGCTTTGCAGGGCATGGAGTTCCGCTTTCCGATTTGGTTCAGGAGGGCAATGTGGAGCTTCTGATGCTGGTGGATGAGCATGAAGGATGCGGTTTTCAGGAGGATTTAAAGAAACGGATTTCCCGTGCAATGGAGCTTCTGATTGAAGAATATGCGGGAAATGATTCTTTTAAAAAGCGAATGGCGGATATGGCCAATCAGCTGATGGATGCTTCCGAAGAGTATGCGGGAGATGAGGGCGAGCAGCCTACGATCGAGGATCTTGCAGAGAAGCTCCATGTTCGACCGGAAGAAGTGGAATCGGTTATGAAAATGTCCATGAACGCCATGACGATTGATGAGACAGGCCTGGGCGGTGAGTAGGAGGTTTTCATGAATCTGCCGGAATCATTTATGATACGTATGAAGCAGACTCTGGGAACGGAGTTTGATGCATTTTTAAAAAGTTATGAAATGAGCCGCTATCAGGGACTCAGGGTGAATGAACTGAAAATTTCCAGAGAAAAATTCTGCAGACTGGCAGATGCTTTGCCAAAGGAGCAGAACTTTCATCTTGACCCGGTTCCCTGGTGTAAAGACGGTTTTTATTACGATGAAAAGGCACGGCCGGGACGCCATGTATGGCATGAAGCAGGTCTTTACTATATTCAGGAGCCAAGTGCCATGTCAGCAGCTGAGCTTCTTGGCGCATTGCCCGGGGAGCGGGTGCTGGATCTGTGCGCTGCGCCGGGCGGAAAATCTTCTCAGCTGGCATCTGCAATGAAGGGTGAGGGACTTTTGGTGGTGAATGAGATCCATCCCGCCAGAGCAAAGATCCTTTCTCAGAATATGGAACGGATGGGTGTGCGAAACGTTCTCGTCTGTAATGAAACACCAGCCCGCCTCGCAGATCGGTTTGAAGGCTTTTTTGACCGGATTCTCTGTGATGCGCCGTGCTCCGGTGAGGGAATGTTCCGAAAGGACGAGAATGCGGTATCCGAGTGGAGTCCGGAACATGTACAGATGTGCGCCGACCGCCAGTTTTCGATTTTGCTGGAGGCTGAAAGGATGTTAAAACCAGGAGGACGTCTGGTTTACTCCACCTGTACATTTGCCGAGGAAGAAAATGAAGGCGTGATAGAACGCTTTCAGGAGGTATGCCCCTGGATGGAGGCAGATCTTTCTGCGGATTGTTCTCACTTTACACCGGGGAAACTGCCGGGAACCTGGCATCTGTGGCCGCATCGCCTGAAAGGAGAGGGCCATGGAGTTGCCGTGCTGAAAAAAGCCGGTCAGCGGACAGACAGCCGTGAGGAAGATGCAAAGGGACTTCTCAAAAAGGAAAAAACGATCCACTGGGATGACAGCAAAAAACTGAAGGAATTTAAGCTCTGGGAAAAGGAAACGCTGACCGCGCCGCTGCAGGGCGAATATATCTTTTTCGGTACCAGGCTTTACCGTGTACCCGAATTTTGCCCGCCGTTAAAAGGCCTGAAGGTAGTGCGTCCCGGTCTGCAGATCGGTGAACAGAAGGGCAAAATATTCAAACCGGATCATGCCCTTGCGATGGCTCTTGTGCCCGGGGAAGTAAAGCAGGTAATTGATTGTGATCAGGAGCAGATTTATCACTATCTGCAGGGAGAAACGCTGAATTGCGGAAACGAAAAAGGCTGGGTTCTGGTCTGCACAGACGGAGTTTCATCAGGCTGGGGAAAAGCCAGCAGCCAGATCGTAAAAAATCATTATCCCAAGGGGCTTAGAGTAAACTGGCAGCTGTAAAATATCACAAAACTGCAGCGGCAAAATTCCAGTAATATCCTGTGAGAATTGACACGGTAAACGCATGATTTTCCAGTATCTGTTAAACCTGTAGTTGTAGTATCGCAAAACCTTGGCGGCGGAATTACAGTAATATCCTGTGAAAGGGACCATAGAGAACGCCGGCACTTAACGATCGGGCTGTCTGAAAGACAGTTCGAGAGTTTAGTACCGCTGCGTTCGATCCGAGCGAGAGCGCGTCCCTGAACAGGATATTACTGTAATGGAGCTTTCACAGCCTTTTATAACAATAGAATAAACTGTTATAAAAATCATGCGTTTACCGTGTGCAGATTGATTTGCGAGATTATCGTGTACAGATTGATTTGCGATTTGCGAGTTTTATCGTGTGCAGATTGATTTGTGAGATTGTTATTTTCATCAAAATATGATATAATGGTTCATTCCATAAGAAATGCCCGGTAAGTTTGGGCTTTCTGTGGGAATCTGAGAGTTGATATAAGGAGAAACCGATGGAGAAATTGAATGCAGTTTTATCAGGCGAGCTGATGAAAGCTTTTGAGAGCTGTGGATACGATGCTTCTTATGGCAAAGTCAGCGTATCCAATCGCCCTGATTTATGTGAATATCAGTGTAACGGTGCTATGGCCGCGGCTAAGGCATATCACAAGGCACCTTTTATGATTGCAGAGGATGTAGTTGCCGCTATGAAAGACAGTGCGATTTTTTCGGAAGTACAGATGGTAAAGCCCGGCTTTATCAATCTGAAGCTGAAAGAAGAGTTTGTGGCTTCTTATCTGAATCAGGAAGCAGAGGATGAAGCACTTGGCTGTGCAAATCTGGGAAACGGACGTAAGGTTATCATTGATTACGGCGGCCCGAATGTAGCAAAACCGCTGCATGTCGGTCATTTGCGTTCTGCTATCATCGGTGAAAGTTTGAAGCGTATCGGACGTTATGTAGGCTATGATGTAGCAGGTGACGTTCATCTGGGCGACTGGGGTCTGCAGATGGGTCTGATCATTGCAGAGCTGAAGCTGCGCAAGCCGGAGCTGGTATATTTTGACGATCAGTATACCGGAGAATATCCGAAGGAAGCTCCGTTTACAATCGGAGAGCTGGAAGAAATCTATCCGGAAGCCAGCAAAAAGGCAAAGGCAGATGAGGAATTTGCAGCCGCAGCTCACGACGCAACCGTTATGCTGCAGCAGGGCAAACCCGGCTACCGTGCAATCTGGAATCACATTTTGAACGTTTCCATTGCGGATCTGAAGAAAAATTATCAGTTTTTAAATGTTACCTTTGATTTATGGAAAAAGGAAAGCGATGCGCAGCCTTATATTCCGGATATGATCCAGATGATGAAGGACAAAGGCTTTGCTCATGAAAGTCAGGGCGCGCTTGTTGTAGACGTAAAGGAAGAAACCGATACAAAAGAGGTTCCTCCCTGCATTATCGTGAAATCAGATGGTGCGACTTTGTATTCTACAACAGACCTTGCAACTCTGGTAGAACGTGAAAAGCTGTTTGCGCCGGATTATGTGCTTTATGTAGTGGACAAACGCCAGGAGATGCATTTCAGACAGGTATTCCGTACCGCAAGAAAGACAGGTATCGTACGTCCCGAGACAAAGCTTGGTTTCCTGGGATTTGGTACTATGAACGGCAAGGACGGCAAGCCCTTTAAGACCCGCGACGGCGGCGTTATGCGTCTGGAAGTGCTGATCCGTGAAATCACGGATGCGGTTTACGAAAAAATCAAAGAAAACCGCACGGTATCGGAAGACGAAGCAATGAAAACGGCAAGAATGGTAGCGCTTTCCGCTATCAAATACGGAGATCTGTCAAATCAGGCATCGAAAGATTACATCTTTGATGTAGACCGTTTCACTTCTTTTGAAGGAGATACCGGCCCTTACATTTTGTATACGATTGTACGTATTAAATCAATTATTCATAAATATGAAGAAACTGTCGGTGCGGCAGGAAGTTTGGCAGGCACCGTATGTGCAGCGCGCAGTGCAAGCGAGAAGGCTCTGCAGCTGATTCTGACCCGTTTCAGCGATACCGTAGAGCTGGCATTTACGGAGACAGCGCCTCACAGACTGTGTGCATATATTTATGAGGTTTCTAATGCATTTAACAAATTTTATCATGAAACCAGGATTCTGGCGGAGGAGGATGAGGCAGTAAAGGCAGGATATATCAGCCTTCTGGCATTAACCCGCAGAGTACTGGAAACCTGTATCGACCTGCTTGGATTTGAAGCACCGGAAAGAATGTAAGTAACGATAATAATATAGGGGAATGTGATTTATGACCTTTACCCGCAATACGATTCAGGCTCTGGCAGGAAGCCGCCGGGCTTATGAAGATGGGAATTATATTTATCAGATGGGACAGGTGAAGCTGCAATGCACCAAAAGCTTCTGGAAGGATGAAATCAAGGTGATTGCAGAAGCACATAACGACCATGAAACAGAGAAACAGGTTAATTTGACAATACGCGGCGGGAAGATTGTTTCTTCCCGCTGCAGCTGTATGCATCCCGATTTGAAAAAGGGACATCTGTGTGCGCATGCGGTAGCAGCGGCACTTGGGTGGCTGGAGCTGATGGAGAATCAGAATGCAGACTCTGCGGAATTTGTACGTCCCATGATTGAAGCATATGGTCAGATCCGCCAGCTGGAGGTTCTGGCTGATTATATTGAGCGAACAAAAAGCGAAGAGGAGCTGGTCCACCTGATGCCGGTACTTTCACTGGAAGACAGGCGTCTGGCGCTGAAGCTGAAGATTGGAAGCAGCAAATATTATAAGGTACGGGATATTTCTGCGTTTGTGGAGACGTTTCGAAGCGGAGGCAGATATCTGTATGGAAAATATCTGGATTTTTATCACGTGCCGGAAGCATTTGATCAGGAAAGCGTAGCCCTTGCCCGGGTTCTGGCAGCCGTTCAGGACAGAATCCCAGAAATCGGAACGGAACGGCATATGTCGGAAAACGTATCGGCATACAGCAGGGACAACAGCACTCTGCTTATCGGGCAGGAGGATATGGATTTGTTGTTTCAGGCATTTACAGATCCTCTCATAGAGACGGAGGAAGGCCTGTCTTCGACCGGCTATCTGAAAATCCTTGAAGAAAATCCCGACCTTTCGCTGGTTCTGCGTTATCGGAGCGGCCTGCGTCATGAACTGGGAGTGAATCTGATCCTGCGTCATAAGCTGGCTGTTTTTGCCGGCAATGAACACCTGTATGTGGTGGAAAATGAGGTTATGAGGATTGCGGATGCACAGTACAGCAAGTATATGAAACCGTTTCTTCTGAGTTTTCTGGAAAAGGGAGAGGAACAGCCTGCAAGTGCGCGTATCAGTGATCAGGATATGCCTGGTTTTTGTGTCAATGTACTGCCTGTGCTCCAAAAATATGCTCAGGTGGATTGTACGGAGGTAGTCCTTTCTGATTATATGCCCAGAACTCTGCGGACAGAATTTTTCTTTGACCGGCAGGGCGAGATGGAAATCACACTGAAGATCATCCACCATTACGGGGAGCAGTCATTTAACCCGATAACCGGCGAAAATCCGTCGCTGCCATGGCGCGACCGTGCGCAGGAGAAGCGGGTAGCGCTGGCTGCGGCAAAGTATTTCGAAAGACGTTATTCGGATAAAGGGCTTCTGACGACCTATGAGGATGAGCAGATGGCGATTCGGCTGGCGGCAAATGGTTTTGCTGATTTTATGGCGCTTGGTGAAATCCATCTTTCGGATTCCCTGCTGGAGCTGAAGATCCGTCAGCCCTCCAACCTGCAGTTCCATGTCCAGGCATTTTCAGACTGGCTGGAGCTTTCCATCGATATGGATGGAATTGACCGCAGCGATCTCGTTCAGATTTTAAATCAGTATGAGGAAAAGAAAAGCTGCTATCGGATGAAGGATGGGAGCTATGTCATGTTTCGAAAGCAGGAGCTTTCTGTGCTTCCGGAGCTGATGGAGGGTCTGCAGATTTCTTCCAGAGAGATTGCCGGAAAGATACAGCATATCTCCGGCAGCCGGGCTCTGTATCTGAAGAAATTATTTGAATCACATCACACCAGCTACAGCCATGATGAGTATTTTTCCAAACTGACAGAATGCCTGGAGAAGAAGGATAAAGCTCCGGAACCGATTCCGACAGGCCTGAAAACTGATCTGCGGGAATATCAGATAAAGGGGTATCAGTGGCTGGCGATGCTTGATCGTATGGGATTTGGCGGGATTCTGGCGGATGATATGGGACTTGGAAAAACCGTTCAGATGATTGCGCTGTTCCAGCGGATTTATCGAAAAGAACAAGCAGGGGCTGTGGAGGAGCGTCCGTCTCTGATCGTATGCCCCTCATCGCTTCTCTATAACTGGGAGCATGAGATTTCCCGGTTTGCGCCGGAATTGACCAGCATTGTAATTGCGGGCAATGGAAGAGAACGAAAAGGCTTTCTGAAAGAGAAGCCGAAAGAACAGATCTGGATCACTTCCTACGATCTTCTGAGACGGGATGTGGATCTGTATGCGGAATTTGAATTTCGGCTTCAGGTTCTTGATGAAGCGCAGTATATTAAAAATCAGGGAACGCAGAATGCCCGCGCTGTGAAGAAGATCCACGCGGTCCGTCGGTTTGCGCTGACCGGTACTCCTGTCGAAAACAGGCTGGGTGAGCTGTGGAGTATTTTTGATTATCTGATGCCCGGATTTTTATATTCCTACAATCGGTTTCATACAATATTCGAGGTGCCGCTGGTGAAAGATCAGGATGAACGGGTTGTTTCGAGACTTCACAATATGATTTCTCCCTTTATTCTCCGCCGCCTGAAAAAGGATGTTCTGACCGAGCTTCCTGAAAAATGTGATTCTGTTCTTTATCCTGCCCTGGAGGGAGAACAGAAAAAGCTGTACACTGCAAATGCGTATCGTTTAAAGAAACATCTGGAGCATGAAACGGAGGATTCCTTCCGCAGAAACCGCGCAGCGATTCTGGCAGATCTTACCAGACTCCGTGAGCTTTGCTGTGCGCCTTCTCTTATATATGAAGATTTTACCGCGCCGAATGCCAAAATGGAGGCGCTGATGGAGCTGGTTCATTCCTGTCTGGATGGAAATCACCGGATTCTGATCTTTTCACAGTTTGCGCGAATGCTGGATCTGATCGAGCAGAGACTTTACAGGGAGAAGATTCCCTGTTTTACGCTGACTGGTCAGACCGGGAAAAAAGAACGTCAGCAGCTTGTGGAACGCTTCGGAGAAGGTGAAGTTCCGATTTTCCTCATTTCGCTGAAAGCAGGAGGAACCGGTCTGAACCTGACGCAGGCAGATACCGTGATCCATTACGATCCCTGGTGGAATGTGGCAGCTCAGAATCAGGCAACCGACCGCGCCCACCGCATTGGCCAGACGCGGGAGGTGAATGTATATCGTTTGATCGCGGCAGGTACAATTGAAGAAAATATTCTCAAATTGCAGGAAGCAAAGCAGAATCTGGTAGATCAGGTTTTAACCGGAAATCAGATCAGCCTTGCGGAATTAACAAAAGAAGAGCTTATGAAGCTGCTGTAGCCGTTTCATAAGAAATAATTCGGTCTGAAACCACGACACTTCAGTGTCGGTTTTACCATTTTATAAGCTGTAACTGCTAAAAAAATTCTTTGCTTTAAAGCATTAAACTACTTGACGTGGTATCTCAACTTTATTATAATAAAATTGATTTTAATCCATACGGGTGTACAGATGAGGTATTATGTCAGTACACGAATGTAGAGAGTAAGGGAGAAGAAAAAGATGAGTTTTAATTTCATTGAAAAGCTTCCGATTCCTATGGTAACCAAAGAGCGTTATCCTATGAAACCGGAGCTGGTAAAAGTAAAATCAAAAAAGGACAGAGAGATCAAAAGGATTTTCACTGGTGAAAGTGATAAGCTTCTGTTGGTGATTGGTCCCTGCTCGGCAGATAATGAAGAGGCGGTTCTGGATTATTGTACCCGTCTTGCACGTGTGCAGGAAAAAGTAAAAGACAGGATTGTAATCGTGCCCAGAGTTTATACCAGCAAGCCTCGTACTACAGGTCTTGGATATAAAGGAATCCTGCATCAGCCCGACCCGGAGAAAAAACCGGATCTTTACAAGGGCGTGCTGGCAGTACGTCAGCTGCATATGGATGTAATTAAGCAGACCGGCTTTACGACGGCAGATGAGATCCTCTACCCTGAAAACTACCGTTATATGCAGGATATTCTTTCCTATGCGGCAATCGGCGCCCGTTCCGTTGAGAATCAGCAGCATCGTCTGGTAGCGAGCGGAATGTCAATTCCCGCAGGCATGAAAAACCCGACCAGCGGCGATCTGTCCGTTATGATGAATTCCGTTATTGCAGGCCAGTCCGCTCATGATTTTATTTTCAGAGGCTGGGCAGTCAACACAACCGGCAATGAACTGACACATACCATTTTAAGAGGTTATACAGATAATCACGGAACCAATCATTCCAATTATCATTATGAAGACCTGCGCCATGTCTGTGAATTATATGCGGAAAAAGAGCTGAAAAATCCTGCTTGTATCGTAGATACGAACCATGCAAACTCCGGCAAGAAATTTAAGGAGCAGATTCGTATTGCAAAAGAGGTTTTAAACAGCCGCAGATATAATTCAGAGGTTCATGATCTGGTAAAAGGCTTTATGATTGAAAGCTATATTGAGGAAGGATGTCAGAAGATTGGAGAAGGTGTCTACGGTCGTTCCATCACAGACCCCTGTCTTGGCTGGGAGGACAGCGAAAGACTGATTTATGAAATCGCTGAATCCTGCTGAGGATGATATCCCAGGAGCTCATACATAAAACCGGTGTATAAAAAGCAGAACTTATAGTAATCCGGTGTATAAAAAGCAAAACTTATAGAAAACAGGAAGAAATTGCAGGAGAATTTCTTCCGGTTTCTATTATTTTTAAAGGAAAGAAATCGGTATTGTATGAAATAAATCGGTATTCTGATTAAAGAAATACATATTTTTTCAAACGGTTCATCGCTTCCTTTACGCGGCTTTCGGGGACTGCAAAATTCATGCGGATCGAACAGGGGCCGTGGAAGGGTCTTCCGTCCTGCCAGGTAACACCCACATCCCAGCCTGCATTTAACAGTTCGTCGATGGTTTGGGAATGATTCCTGCACCAGTCGGTACAGTCAAGAAACAGCATATAGGTTCCTTCGGGTCTGGCAAAATGGATTTCCGGGAAATTCTGTTCTATAAAATCACAGGCGTAATTCAGGTTGCCGCTCAGCACCTCGCAAAGTTCATCCACCCATTCACGTCCCTCGCTGCCGTAAGCTCCGATCAGGGCATGCATACTCAGCACATTCATAGAATTGTAATGACATTTGCTGCTTTGCGAGCGAACCCGGTCACGCAGCCAGGAGTTATAGATAATATGATAGGAACCGATCAGCCCTGCAAGATTAAAGGTTTTGCTGGGAGCGTATATGGCAATGGTCCGATTTTTTGCATCCTCGCTTACGGACTGAAGCGGAATGTGGTGATTTTTGTTGAGGATAATATCAGACCAGATTTCATCACAGATTACAATACAGTCATTATTTTTATAGACTTCCATGGCTTTTTCCAGCTCTTCCCGTTCCCAGACGCGTCCGCAGGGGTTGTGCGGGCTGCAGAAAACAGCCAGATGGATTTTGTGCGCCTTTAATCTGGCATCCATATCTTCATAATCCATACGCCATACCCCATTTTCATCCTGCTTTAAAGGACTTAAAATAATCTGACGTCCGGCATTTTCAATGCTTTTTGTAAAACCGATATAAGTAGGGCTGTGCAGCAGGATGCAGTCGCCGGGAGCAGAAAATGCTTCAACTGCAGAAATTACACCGCCCAGAACCCCGTTTTCATAGCCGATGGCCTCTCTGGTAAGTCCGGTGACCCCGTTTCTGTCCTTCTGCCAGTTTATAATTGCGTCGTAATAAGCATCCTGAGGCTGAAAATAGCCGTAAGCCGGATGAGAAGCCCGGTTGATAATGGCCTGAGGAATGGTAGGAACAGCAGGAAAATTCATATCTGCAACCCACATAGGAATGGAATCAAAGCCCTCTTTCGGCATGCGCGGAGCAAAGCCTGATGCAGAATCCGAACGGGAAACCAACCCGTCTACCGCCAGTGCATCCCATCCATGGCGGTCCATAATAGTAGTAAAATCATATTTCATTGGAAATGTCCTCTTTTCGTAAAATGAATGATTCTATGAAGAATAAAGATCAGGAATGTCAATGGCATTCCTGAATAAGTATAACAGATTTTTCCGATAAGTGCACGAAAAGAGAAAGTTATTGTTCAGAGATTTCCAGACAGTAGGGGTGTTCAGGGGACGCAAGCTGTCTATGATACGAAGTCTGTCCGGGGCTAGGGGGTGCTTTCAGCACCAATACGCCCCTTGCAGACTTGCATCATAGACAGCTTGCTGGTTTTTGCAGCTCTTACTGTCATAAAATGCTGAACAGATGTGGGAGGATAGACGCGTGAGTTTGACAATTTTTATTCATTTTAACTATGGTTCGGAAACAACGCTAAACAAAACGAAGTGTAACCAGTAACCGATGGAATTTAAGATGGAAAGAAAACGATGGAATTTAATTGAGTTTTTGGGGGAAATCAATTAGAATAGAAAATATATTTCGTGGACAGGAAGGTAAAAATCTGTGAAAGAGAGAAAGTGAGGGAAAATTATGAAGCTTCTGGTAAATGTGGGGAAAATGTTACCTGGAAGCTGGATTCCGGAATCGGTAACGGAAATCGGTGAACAGGCATTTTTTTGCTGCTATAATCTGACCGGGGCAACTATTCCGGAGGGAACGGTCAGCATTGGTGATGAGGTATTCAGTATGGATCCGGGATCAGACCCGAATCTGAGCGTATACATCCACCACGTATTCAGGCTCTGCCAGAAAACCGTCAGTGGAAGTCTCATTTCAGGAAAATTACGGTAACAGTTGTTCCTAAAAAAGTAAATCTCAAAGGCGTTTACGTTACTCAAAAGAAAGCTCTTACAATAAAATGGAAAAAGGATACCTCTGTAACGGGCTATCAGATTTATTGTTCTACTACGAAGGATTTCAGAAAAAATACAAAGTCCTGTACAATATCCGGCGGAAGTAAGGAATCATTAACGCTGACCGGTCTGCCAAGCAAAAAGCAGTATTTTATTAAAATAAGAGCTTATAAAAAAATCGGGGACACAAAATTATATGGCTCCTGGAGCTCGATCAAAGAGAATACAACGAAATAAGAGAATACAGCGAAATAAGGGAATGCAGCTAAAAATCAGGAGGAATAAAATTGAAGAATAAGACAAAATTAAACAAAATAAAAAAAGAAAAAAAGGTGACTCCATCAGTTCCTGCCGAGTGGCTGTATATGACGGACAGAGAGATTACTGTTCGGGAAATTGCAGCTGCATTTGAAGCGGAGGAAATGGTGGAAATCTGGGAAGCGGCAGCTGTTGCGGAAGTGATCTTGCGGGAAAAGGCATCGATGGATCTGGAACAGACAGAAACTGATCTGGGGGATGAGGAAAGTAATGCTTTTTTACAGGCAAACCAGGTAAAATCACTGTTTTTAGTGACAATTCCGCCGCTGGAATTTGAGACCGCAAAAGCAGCTATGAAGAAGATCACTGCAAAAAACGGAGGATTTTTCTGCGGGGATACGGAGGATTTTCTTCCGAGAGTAGAATGAGAGTAGAATAAAAGTTAGAAAAATCTGCTTTAACCTGCTATATTGTTGACTGAATGAAAACATGATAAGTATCAGGATGTGTTTCATTAAAAAACATGGCGGGCTGGTGTATTGTACGATTCACGTTCATGATATGCCTATGATACGCCCGTCTGACTCTGGAGGAGGAAAAAATGAGTTTAAGTGTAAGCAATCTGTCGAAAAAGTATGGGGAAAAGACAGCACTCGAAGATCTCAGTTTTGAGATGGAAAAGCCGGGAGTTTATGCCCTGCTTGGAACGAACGGAGCAGGTAAAACGACTGCAATCCGTATGATGCTGAATATGCTGTCAAGAGACAGCGGAGAGGTGCTCTGGAATGGAAAAGCTCTTGATACGGCAGCCTGTAATGTAGGATATCTGGCAGAGGAAAGAGGACTGTATCCCAAGTATGCGCTGATGGATCAGCTGATTTATTTTGCGGGTCTGCGCGGGGTATCACGGGCTGATGCAAAAAAAAGAATTGCCTATTGGGCAAAAAGGCTTGAGGTAGAAGAGTATCTGTATCCGGGGAAAGTACAGCCCGAACAGAGCCAGCAGAATCTGTATGGCTCGGATGAAAAAACAGGCGCTGCAAAAGAGGAAAGAACAGGTGCTGCAGGACATGAAAGAACAGGCGCTGCAGGACATGAAAAAACAGGCAATGCAAAGCATGAAAGAAAAGCTGTCGGCAGAAAACGCCGCAAAAAGGCTGCCAAACCTTTAAGAGCTGATCAGCTTTCCAAAGGAAATCAGCAGAAAATCCAGTTTATGATGGCTCTGATCTCAGATCCGGAGCTGATTATCCTGGATGAGCCTATGTCTGGTCTGGATCCGGTGAACACAGACCTGTTCCGTTCCATTATTCATGAGGAGATTGAAAAGGGTAAGTATCTGATCATGTCCAGCCATCAGATGGCAACGGTTGAGGAGTTTTGTACAGACATTATTATTTTAAACCGCAGCAAAACAATTCTTCAGGGAAATCTGAATGAAATTAAGAAAAGCTTCGGTCGCATCCATTTATCTATAAAGGTGGAGCAGAACATCGATTCTTATATTGAAAAGGCAGGGGCAGAGCTGATTTCGGAAAAGGAAGGCGAATACGAGCTGAAGGTTTCCGGGGAGGCGCAGGCGAACCAGCTGTTGGGAATGCTGATTACGGATGGAATCGTGGTAATCCGTTTTGATCTGCGTGAGCCTTCTCTTCACGAAATCTTTGTAAAGAAGGTTGGTGAAGCAAATGAAGTTTAAAAAAGAGGATTTTAAAGGAACGGCGCAGGTTTACCGCTTCACATTCTGGCAGCTTTTCAAGGCCAGAGCAAATCTGCTCACGCTTCTTTTGCTGCTTGTTTTTTCGCTTTTCAGTATGCCGATTTACATTCTTTTTAACGGCGGCAGCACTTCCGGCAGCAAAATAGAGACTGAAAACAGTCTGAGGACGGTTTATTATCTGAATGAAACACCGTATGAGACAGACTGGGAAGCGCTTCGCGGTTCGGCTGACAAAACAGATGCGGAATCTGCTGACGGAACAAATGCTGAAATGAGTTCCGGTTTGGAACTGGTCTCTGCTTTAAAGGCAGATGTAACGGAAAAAAACTGGGAAGAAAAGCTTTCAGCGGATGCTGCATTTGTACATATTCTTCCGAAAAAGGATGCTCCCGGTTTTGATATCCGGGTTTTCGGCAATGTGGATTCTTCGGAACTGACCGGACTTTCAGACGCCGTCCGTGAATTGTTTGAGCAGGCGCGCTATAGCAGTGCGGGTGTGACAAAAGAACAGATAAATCAGGCTTTTTCAGGTTTTACAGTTGAGGTGGATACGCTGAAAAGCTATCAGGCGGCAGCAAAGATCGACCCTGGCACGGCATTTGCGGTACAGTATATTTATGCAATCCTGGTATTGATCCTCTGTACATTTTCCACAACCTTTATTGTCCGCGCGATTATTGAAGAGAAGGCCTCCAAGCTGGTGGAGACACTGCTGATCAGTGTCAGACCTCTGGCGATGATTCTTGGAAAAATCCTGGCGGTCATGACGTATGTGTTCGGAATGATTCTGATGATGGCTGCCGGAGTGGCGGTTTCCTATCAGATAACCGATCTTTTTATGGATACCGGTGTTGTCAGGGAGCAGATTGCTATGATGGGATTAAATTCCGACCTGATCCGCTTTGGACCATCTACGATAGGAATCGTGTTGATTTCACTGGTACTGGGATATTTTACTTTTTCGATTATCGGAGGAATTGCGGGAACCAGCTGTTCTTCCATGGAAGATGTGGAATCTGCGAATATGAATGTAATCCTGCTTGTGCTTGCAGGTTATATGGTTTCCTGCGTAACGGCATCTTTTGGCGGTACAGTGGGACTGGTAACGTCCTTTATTCCGTTTGCTTCTATCTTCTGTGCACCGGTGCAGTATGTGCTGGGAAGCATCAGCTTTCCGGTTCTGCTGCTGGCGTGGCTTATACAGCTTCTTGTGGTTGCATGGCTGGCGCTTTTCTGCGCCCGTATTTACGAAGACCTTATTATGTATCGGGGCGGCAAAATGAAATTTGGTAGGATGCTTGCACTGGCACGCAGAAAGAAGATGGGAGGCGATGCGAAATGAAACAGGAATTTAAGGGCTTTTTAAAGATATTTTCCTTTACCTTCCGTCAGCATGTAAAAACCAGAAATTATATGATTTCCGGAATTTTGATCGGGCTGATCTGTTTGCTTCTGCCGGTAGGAATTATGGGCTTTATGGGCTGGTCGGATGCTTCTTCTGAAAGTACGCCTGAGACAGAGATTTCAGGGGGGAAAAATCCGGGTTCGGATGCTTCTGATGTGGAAAACAGCGGAGATTGTGAAGCAATCAGGAAAATTTATGTAGTGGATGCGGACTGGGATGCGCTAAAAGACCCTGATCTGTACAGCTGTTTAAACCAGGCAGACCCCGCCCGCTTTACCGATGTAGTGTACGAGGCGGTTTCGGATGTGGAAACGGCAGCGAAACAGGCAAAGGGCAGTAAGGATACCCTTTTGCTGGTAACAGAGGAAGGGCAGACCGGACGGGTTTTAAATGTTCTTCTGCCGGAAGATACAAAGCTGACGGAGGACGAAGCCGGTCTGTACCGGGATTTTCTGTATCAGTCTTATCCGCTTGTTCAGATGAAAAAAGCGGATGTGGATGTTCAGGCGGCAAGCGCACTGCGCGTACCGGTAGAGACACAGACGATTTTGGGTAATCAGGCAGCTGTGGGAGACGACATGGCAGGTGAAGAGCCGACGCAGGAAAATCAGATGGAAATGGTTAAAAAGGTTCTGTCTATGGTACTGCCGTATCTTACGATTATGCTGTTGTATTTTATGATCCTTTTTTACGGACAGGGTGTGGCGACCAGCGTTCTGATGGAGAAAAATTCCAAGCTGATGGATATGTTTCTGGTGACGGTAAAGCCGGGAGCCATGATCTTAGGAAAAGTGCTTGCCATCGCAGCAAGCGGTCTTGTACAGCTTTTTGCCTGGATTGCCTGTCTTGCTGTAAGCTTTATGTCAGGTATCGCTCTTGTAAAAGCAATAGATCCCGGTACGGATATGCTTCTGATACAGGTGGTCGAGTCCTTTGGACAGCTGACCTCAGGCATGTTTTCCATTACGGGAATAGTATTTGCCCTGCTGATCATGATTGGAGGTTTTCTGCTTTACTGCGCACTGGCAGCCATCGGAGGCGCTATGGCAAGTAAGCCGGAGGATTTATCCACAACCAATATTCTCTTCACCTTAATCCTGATCGCCAGCTTTTTCTGTGCATTGTATAGCGGTGTCATGGACGGAGGCGGAATGGAAAGTCTTGGTTTCCAGGTGTATATCCCATTTACGGCAATAATGGTAGCACCGGGGATGGCGCTTTTAGGCGAGATGAGCATTATCCAGTGTATGATTTCGCTGGGATTGATTCTGGCATCAGCTCTGATCGTCATCTGGATAGCAGGAAAAATCTATAAACTTCTGATCTTCCATAAAGGAGATCCGCTGTCGATACAAAAGGTGTTTAAATTGCTTTTGGGTAAGTAGTTTGGATTCTGTGGGACAGAGGGTGTCCAAGGGTCGCCTCTGCGGCAGTATACGAAGTCCTTTCGGGACATGGCCTGTGGGCCAAATCGTCCCCGAAAAGACCTGTATACTGCCGCAGGGGCTGTTTTTTTGTGTAATGATAGTGCCCTCTGTCCCGGGAATCCCCAAACAGCACCATCTATCTTTTGTTAGAATTTCTCCATATCTTCTGTTTTTCTGCTGCTTTGATCAGTTCATCACGAAAATCAGGATGGGCGATGCCGATTAGTTTTTCAGCTCGTTCCCAGCTGGTTGCGCCTTCCAGATTGACAGCGCCGTATTCGGTGACAATGTAGTAGACCTGGCTTCGGGGGGAGGTGATGATATCTCCGCCGAAATGAGGGATGATACAGGACTGAAGTTTTCCGTTTTTATCGCGGAAGGTGGAATTAAGGCAGATAAATGACTTTCCGCCGCGGGATATGGAAGCGCCTTCCAGAAAATCCAGCTGTCCGCCGGTTCCGCTGATCTGCCGGGTGCCTACGCTTTCTGCGCTGACCTGTCCGTACAGATCCACGCTGATACAGCTGTTGATGGAGATCATGTTGTCAATCATGCCGATAACATCGGGGCGATTGACGTATTCCAGCGGATAGGCCATGATGCTGGGATTGTCATCCAGCCAGTCATAAAGCCGCGGGGAGCCGATAGCAAAGCCGAGAACGCTTTTTCCGGGGTTGATATTTTTCAGGCGGTTGGTCAGCTTGCCCTGTTCATGAAGCTCCAGATAAGCATCAGAGCAAAGCTCCGTGTGCATTCCCAGGTCCTTTAAATCAGAATCAGCAAGCAGCGTTCCTACGGCGTTCGGCATGCCGCCTACGCCAATCTGCAAAGTGGAGCCGTTCTTTATAAAAGGAAGGATATGTTCTGCAATGCGAATTTCTTCTTCTGTTAAAATGTGCTCCGGTGATTCTTTAAAAGGTTCGTGTTCGCCTTCTACTACATAATTCACCTCGGAGATATGAATGCAGTCATCGTAGCCGCCGCGGATCTTGGGCAGGTGTTCGTTAATCTCCAGAATCACGATACGCGCTTTTCTCAGGATTTCAGCCGAGGTTCCCGTATTGATGGAAAAGTTAAAATAACCGTGACGATCCATAGGCGGTACTGAGATCATAGCGACGTCCACATCGATAAAAAAGTGATAGTATGCGGTCAGATTATGAAAAACCATGGGAATAAAGTAGCAGAGCCCTTTGTCGCAGAGCTTTCTTTCATAGGCGGAGCAGTGCCAGGTATTGTAGGTAAAATGCTCCTGTTTCGGGTCACATTCTACTACTTCAATCGGTCCGTTTATCATATTGCCGCGGATTTTCACATCGGTCAGTTCTTCCTTCCGTCTGGCAAGCGCCTGATCTAACAGAACCGGTTTTGCAGTAGCCGCTGCGTAGTCAACCCAGTCCCCGCTTTTAACCACGCGCACTGCTTCGTCCGGCGTACACAGTTTACTTCTGTATTCTCTGTAATAATTCATGAAATACCCCTTTCGTTCAAATGGAAATAATGATTCCCGTCTGATTTTATTGTACAATAAGGAGGGGAAAAAAGCCATATGAAATACAAAGGGGGTGCAGGTTATATTCTGTTTGGATATCGTCCGGGGAAAACGGTGTGTGAAGAGTAATGAATAAGGTATGAATTGTGACAAAATAAATCTTATATGGCATTTGAAAAGGAAAAAAGTACAAAATCAAGTAAAAACGAGAAAAAAAGAGTAAATATGAGAAAATATTATGAAATAGCCTGATTTGAAAAAAAACAGCCTGTTGCAAATAATGGGGCGTTTTACTAATATATAGACAGTTCGTTAGCACTCAAACATAAGGAGTGCTAACAAGGAGTTGAAAGCAAAGTTCAGGGCTTTTGAGATCCATTTTAAGGAGGACATAAAAATGAAATTAGTACCTTTAGGTGATAAGGTTGTTTTAAAACAGAAAGAAGCAGAAGTTACAACAAAATCCGGTATTATTTTAGCTGGAAGCGCAGCTAAGGAAAAACCTCAGGAAGCTGAAGTTATTGCAGTAGGCCCCGGAACCAGTGATGTTACCATGATGGTAAAACCTGGCGATATGGTTATTTATTCCAAGTATGCAGGAACAGAAGTAAAATTAGGCGAAGAAGAATTTATCGTTGTAAAACAGGGCGATATCGTAGCAATCGTAGAAGAATAATTTAATAAAGTAAAATCTTTTCATTTGGAGGACCAGAATCATGGCAAAGGAAATTAAATACGGTGCAGAAGCAAGAGCTGCACTGGAAGCAGGTGTAAACCAGTTAGCAAATACAGTAAGAGTAACCCTCGGACCGAAAGGAAGAAACGTAGTTCTGGATAAGACTTATGGAACTCCCCTGATCACAAACGATGGCGTTACCATTGCAAAAGAAGTAGAACTGGCAGACGCATTTGAAAATATGGGCGCTCAGCTGGTAAAAGAAGTTGCTACCAAGACCAACGATGTAGCTGGTGATGGTACTACAACTGCAACTGTACTGGCTCAGGCTATGATCAATGCCGGTATGAAAAACCTTGCAGCAGGAGCAAATCCTATTATTTTAAGAAAAGGTATGAAAAAAGCTACTGAATGTGCAGTAGCAGCAATTAAGGAAATGGCTCATCCTGTAAGCCATAAAGATCAGATCGCTAAGGTTGCAGCAGTTTCTTCAGGTGATGAAGAGGTTGGCGTTATGGTTGCAGATGCTATGGAAAAAGCAACCAATGACGGTGTTATCACAATCGAAGAATCAAAATCCATGCAGACTGAACTGGAAATCGTTGAAGGTATGCAGTTTGACAGAGGTTATATTTCCGCTTACATGTGCACAAACATGGAAAAAATGCAGGCAGAGCTGGATGATCCTTTCATCCTGATTACAGATAAGAAGATTTCTTCTATTCAGGAAATCCTGCCTTTACTGGAACAGCTGGTACAGAGCGGCAGAAAACTGCTGATCATCGCTGAAGATGTAGAAGGCGAAGCACTGACTACTCTGGTTATGAACAAACTGCGTGGTACTTTCACAGTTGTTTGTGTAAAAGCTCCCGGTTATGGCGACAGAAGAAAAGAAATGTTAAAAGATATCGCAGTTCTGACAGGCGGTCAGGTAATCAGTGAAGAAGTAGGTCTGGAATTAAAGGATGCTACAATTCAGATGTTAGGCCGTTGTAAATCTGTTAAGGTTGCAAAGGAAAGCACAATTATCGTAGATGGCGCTGGTGATCCTGCAGCAATCAAAGATCGTCTGAACCAGATCAAAGCTCAGTACGAAGAAACTTCTTCCAGCTTTGACAGAGAAAAATTACAGGAAAGAATGGCTAAATTAGCTGGCGGCGTTGCTGTTATCCGTGTTGGTGCAGCTACAGAACCTGAAATGAAAGAAGCAAAGCTTCGTATGGAAGATGCTCTGGCAGCTACAAAGGCAGCAGTAGAAGAAGGTATCATCTGCGGCGGCGGTTCTGCTTACATCCATGCATCCAAGAAGGTTGTTGAGATGACAAAGACACTGACAGGCGATGAAAAGACAGGCGCTGAAATCGTATTAAAGGCTCTTGAAGCTCCTCTGTTCCATATTTCAGCAAATGCAGGTCTGGAAGGCGCTGTTATCATTAATAAAGTACGCGAAAGCGAAGTAGGCTGTGGTTTCGATGCTCTGCATGAAGAATATGTAGATATGGTTGAAGCAGGTATCGTTGACCCTGCAAAGGTTACCAGAAGCGCATTACAGAATGCAACTTCCGTAGCATCTACTCTGTTAACAACAGAATCCGTAGTTGCAGCAATTAAAGAACCCGAACCGGCTGCTGCAGCAGCAGGAATGGGCGGCGGAATGATGTAATTGCCGGTTGCCTGTAAATCAAGTTTGTGGTAAGATATTATCTGCAGACGGAAAAGGTCATAACGCTTGCCGACCGGATTTTCTTCCGGTCAGCAGGCGTTTTTTTCGTATAATAGGGATTCGTTTCCTACTATATATAAATCATTATAACTGGAGGATAAGAAATGGAAAGTCAGTATTATGAACATCTGGTGCAGTGCAGACCGCAGCCTCTTATGAAACTGGTAAAAGTAATCAGCATGGTTGGTTTTATCTTTTCTCTTCTGATGGCGCCGGGTGCATTAATTGCCGGAATCGCAGGCTGCCTGGCTATGGGCGCAACGTTCTGGTTCAGCAATCGTGAAGTAGGAAAGGAATATGAGTACGTATATATAGACGGTGATATTTCTTTTGATGAGATTTACAACAAATCCAGAAGAAAAACAAAGCTGAAAACTTCCTGGGAAGAGACAAGGCTGGTCTGCAGAGCAGATTCTCCCGAACTGAACGGCTACCGTCAGAAGAATGCGAAGGTGCAGAACTTTGCGAGCCGTGATAAGGCGAATGAATCCAGGGTTTATGCACTTTTAACAGAAAAGCAGGGAACTTACATGATCGTATATTTTGAACCGGCAGAGGATATGCTGGAGATGATGTGGAGAAAGAGCCCTTCCAAAGTGAAGAAGTAAAACCTACTTTCGGTACAATGTGCTGTTTTGTAAAACCGGCTTTCGGTACAATGTGCTGTTTTCTGGAAAAAGATGACAAATTTTTTATTTGACAAGCTATATATTTTCTGATAGACTGTAAATCAATTTTAAGATAACGGACGGACAGCTGTCTGAAAGTTATCCAGGTCTGCATTTGACAGACAGAAAAAATAGAAATCAAACAGCAATATATTAATAGTTTTGTGAAAGTGAGGTTAATACTGTGGGAACTATAATCGGCGAGGGCATTACTTTTGATGATGTATTATTAGTACCTTCTTATTCTGAGGTGATTCCGAATCAGGTATCTCTTGAAACTCAGCTTACTAAGAAAATCAAACTGAACATCCCCATGATGAGTGCATGTATGGATACCGTTACAGAGCATCGTATGGCAATTGCCATGGCGCGTCAGGGTGGTATTGGTATTATTCACAAGAATATGTCTATTGAAGCACAGGCAAGTGAGGTAGACAAGGTTAAGCGTTCTGAGAATGGTGTTATTACAGATCCTTTTTATCTTTCTCCTGAGCATACAATAGCAGATGCGAATCAGCTGATGGCAAAGTATCGCATCTCCGGTGTACCGATTACAGAAGGTACAAAACTGGTTGGTATTATTACAAACCGTGATCTCAAGTTTGAAACGGATTACAGTAAAAAGATTAAAGAATCCATGACCTCTGAAGGTCTGGTAACAGCCCGCGAAGGTATTACTCTGGAAGAAGCAAAACAGATTCTGGGAAAGGCAAGAAAGGAAAAACTTCCGATCGTAGATGAAAACTTCAACCTGAAGGGCCTGATCACCATTAAAGACATCGAAAAGCAGATCAAGTATCCTTTATCTGCAAAGGATGCGCAGGGACGTCTTCTGTGTGGCGCAGGCGTTGGTATTACTTCTAACGTACTGGCTCGTATCGAAGCGCTGGTAAAAGCAAAGGTTGATGTTATTGTTGTGGATTCTGCACATGGTCATTCCAGAAACATCCTGAACGCTGTAAGAGAAATCAAGACAGCTTACCCTGATTTACAGGTAATCGCAGGCAACGTAGCAACCGGCGCAGCAACCAGAGACCTGATTGAAGCAGGTGTTGATGCAGTTAAGGTTGGTATCGGACCTGGTTCCATCTGTACAACCCGTGTTGTTGCAGGTATTGGTGTTCCTCAGATCACAGCAATTATGGATTGCTATTCAGTTGCAAAGGAATACGGTATTCCGATCATCGCAGACGGCGGTATCAAGTATTCAGGTGATGTAACAAAAGCAATCGCAGCAGGTGCCAATGTATGTATGATGGGCTCCATGTTTGCCGGCTGTGACGAAGCGCCTGGCGACTTTGAATTATTCCAGGGCAGAAAATATAAGGTATACCGTGGTATGGGCTCTATCGCAGCTATGGAGAATGGTTCCAAAGACCGTTATTTCCAGGCAGATGCGAAGAAACTGGTTCCCGAAGGTGTAGAAGGTCGTGTAGCTTATAAGGGTTCTGTAGAGGACACCGTATTCCAGCTGCTTGGCGGTCTGCGTTCCGGTATGGGATACTGCGGAGCTCATGATATTGAAACTCTGAAGGAAACCGGAAAGTTCGTTAAGATTTCTGCAGCTTCTCTGAAAGAAAGTCATCCCCATGACATTCATATTACCAAGGAAGCTCCCAACTACAGTATCGATCAGTAATTAAGTGAAAAAACTATAAATCAGCGAAAAGGAGATAATCTGAGGATTATCTCCTTTTCGGCATGAACGTGAATCGGATGCGGAAGATCCGGCAGAGAAAAGAGAAAAGAAAACGCCATAAGACAAAGGAGCGGCGTGTTATGCAGCAAACAGATAAACAGAACGAAAAAAAGGAAAACAAAAAAGAAAACAGTCTGCTGGGAAAACTGTGTATTTTTCTGGCACTTCTGTGCCTGGTTGCCTGGGGGATTTCAGCTGTAATGGAAGGTGAAGGGGGAAGTCCGGAGGAAAACGTGGCATATGAGGAAAATGGCCAAAAATCAGGCTCTGTGCCGGATTGGATCGTTGTAAAGCTGCTTCCGGTGAATGAGTATTCAAGACCGGGAACACCTTTAAAGCAGGTAAATGGCATAGTGGTTCATTATGTGGCAAATCCCGGAAGCAATGGCTGGGAAAATCGTGATTATTTTGCAGGACTTGCAGAAACACACACCACCAAAGCAGGAGCTCATTTTATTATCGGGCTCGATGGAACCGTGATTCAGTGCGTGCCTTTGAATGAACTGACCTACTGCAGCAACAGCCGGAATGTGGATACGGTTTCGATTGAATGCTGTCATCCGGATAAGGATGGAAAATTTACAAAAAAAACGTACCGTTCACTGATAAAGCTCTGCAAATGGCTGATGGAGCGCTACGGGCTGGAGACGGAGGATGTTATCCGCCACTATGATGTAACCGGCAAACTGTGTCCGCTTTATTTTGTGGAACATGAAGACGCATGGGAGCTGTTCAAAGAACAGCTGAAATAGAAACTGAGTCAGGAGTAAAGTTGAGTCAAGAGTAAAACTGAGTCAGGAGTAAAGCTGAGTTAAGAGTCAGACTGGAAAGCGGGCATACATAATCTGCACGGTAATCTGCCATACTAACCGGAGAAATAAAATGTCTGGAGGTTGGTATGGCTTTTGCTATTAAAAAGAATATTGATGAGAATATTCAGTATTTTCATAAAAAACTGTCAGTAGAGCGCAATTTTGATATTATCTACCGTGTGATCACCATCGGAGGACGAAGATCCTGCCTTTATATGGTGGATGGTTTTGCAAAAGATGAGGTTGTACAGAGGATTCTGCAGACGCTGATGGGAACAGAACCGCAGAAGATGCCTGCTTCGGTACATGAGCTTTCCAAAAAGCTGCTGCCGTATGGGGAGATTGGTCTGGCTAAGGATAGCGATTCAGCGGTCAGCCAGCTGTTAATGGGTATGACGATCCTGCTTGTTGATGGCTACGATCAGGCTCTGACGATAGACTGTCGGACTTATCCGATGCGAAGCGTGGAGGAACCGGATCAGGATCGGGTTCTCAGAGGTTCGAGAGATGGATTTGTGGAGACGCTGGTGTTTAACACGGCGTTAATCAGGCGGCGGATACGCGATCCGAAGCTGATTCATGAGATTATGCAGGCCGGGAGCAGTTCTCAGACGGATATTGCTATCTGCTATATGGAAGATCGGGTGGATCAGGAGCTTTTAGATACGATTAAAATGAGGATAAAAAATCTGAAGGTGGATGCGCTGACGATGAATCAGGAAAGTCTGGCAGAATGCATCTATCCGCATAAATGGTACAATCCGTTTCCAAAATTTAAATATTCGGAAAGGCCGGATACGGCGGCGGCCTGTCTTCTGGAGGGAAATATTGTAATCCTTGTGGACAATTCACCGGCGGCAATGATACTGCCATCGAGTATTTTCGATATTATCGAGGAAGCCAACGATTATTATTTTCCGCCGATTACCGGTACTTATCTGCGGCTGAGCCGGTTTTTTACGTTTCTGCTGACACTTTTTCTGACGCCGACTTTTTTACTGCTGATGTCAATGCCGGATAATCTGCCGCCTTACATGGAATTTATTCTTCCGGCAGAGCGGGTAAATGTTCCGTTTATCTGGCAGTTTCTGATTCTGGAGTTTGCAACAGATGGCCTGAAGCTTGCGGCAGTCAATACTCCGAGCATGTTAACGACTCCCCTGTCGGTGATCGCAGCCCTGATCATCGGTGATTTTTCTGTCAGCTCGGGCTGGTTTAATGCAGAAACCATGCTTTATATGGCATTTGTGGTGCTGGCAAATTATACGCAGACCAGTATGGAATTGAGCTATGCCCTGAAATTTATGCGGATTATTTTGCTGCTGCTGACGGCATTTTTGGGCAGCTGGGGATTTTTGGCTGGAATTGTGATCGTAAGTGCTGCAATTTTGTGTAATCGCACAATTGCGGGAAAAAGCTATCTGTATCCGCTGTTTCCTTTTGATGGGAAGGAAGTGCTGTGCCGGTTCTTCCGGGTGAGGCTGCAGCACAGCTGGGAGAGAGAAACAACTGAGAAAACGAAAAAATAGTAGAAGGAGAAAACAGGCGGTTTATGAAGAAAGAAGTGGCAGAAAAGATGACGAAGCCTCAGTATGAGGCGGTTACACATAAGGATGGACCGATGCTGGTTCTGGCAGGACCGGGCTCGGGAAAGACTTTTGTGCTGACGCTCAGGATTCAGGAGCTGATCGAGGAGGGACATGTGAATCCGGGCAATATTCTGGTCGTGACCTTTACCAGAGCAGCGGCGGATCAGATGAAAGAACGGTTTCTGAAGCTATCCTCACAGGAAACGACTGCTGTTTCTTTTGGCACGTTTCATTCGATTTTTTTCAAAATCATTCGTTATGCGTATCACTACCAGGGAAGCCAGATTATCAGGGAGGAGCAAAAATATGCCTTGCTGAGGGAGATTATCCGAAGCAAAAAGGTGGCGATTGAGGACGAGAAGGAATTTATCAGTGGTCTGATCAGCGAGATCAGCCTGGTAAAAGGGGAAATGATGAACCTGGAGCATTATTATTCCACCTCCTGTCCATCCGAGGTATTTTGTGAGATCTTTCAGGCTTATCAGGGGTGGATGGACCAGAATCATATGATAGATTTTGATGATATGCAGGTGATCTGCTATGAGCTGTTTAAAGGGCGGCCGGATATCCTGGCCTCCTGGCAGCGAAAATTTCAATATATTCTGGTTGATGAATTTCAGGATATCAGCAGGATTCAGTATGAGCTGGTAAAAATGCTTTCAGCTCCCCTGAACAACCTGTTTATTGTAGGCGATGACGATCAGTCGATCTACCGCTTCCGCGGGGCAAGACCGGAAATCATGCTGGGATTTGAGAAAGATTATCCGAACTGTAAAAAAGTGCTGCTGGATGTTAATTTCCGCTGTGACCGCAACATTGTAGCGGCTGCCGGACGTGTCATCAGCAAAAACAAGACCCGGTTTGAAAAGGAAATCCAGGCAAACAGACCCGCAGCCTGTGCGGTGCTGGTGCGGAAATTTGAGGACAGCAGCAAACAGTATCTGCATGTTATCCGGGAAATCCAGGAGGCGGAAAAACAGGGAACACCCCTTGAGGAAATGGCCGTACTGTTTCGCACCACCCGCTGCGCAGGGGGTCTGGTACAGAAGCTGATGGATTTTAACATTCCTTTTCAGATGAAGGATGTGCTGCCGGATCTCTACAGCCATTTTATCAGCAGAAATATTCTGGCCTATGTGCGGATTGCTATGGGAAGCCGCGACCGAAGTGACTTCCTCGAAATCATCAACCGGCCGAATCGGTATGTAAGCCGTACTCTGTTTGACACACCACAGGTATCTTTTGACGCGCTGGCAAACGTATTTTTAAAGCAGGATAAGGAATGGATGGCAGACCGGATCTATAAGCTGGAGGTACAGGTGAAAATGATTTCCAAAATGACGCCGTATGCAGCAATTAGCTATATCCGCAATGCAATCGGATATGAAGAATATCTGCAGGAATATGCAGCCTTCCGCCGGATGAAGCCCTCGGAGCTTTTTGATATTCTGGATGAAATTCAGGAAAATTCCAGAGAATTTAAAACCTTTGACGAATGGCTGTTACATATTGAAACCTATCAGCAGGAACTTAAAGAAAAGGCCGCAGACCGGAACCGGAAAGGCGAGGGCGTGGTGCTTTCCACAATGCATGCCGCAAAGGGACTGGAATACGATACGGTTTATATTATAGATGCCAACGAGGGAATTACGCCTCATGAAAAGGCCGTGCTCGAAGAGGATATTGAGGAAGAACGGCGCTTATTTTATGTGGCTATGACAAGGGCGAAAAACAGGCTGCTGATCTGCTGCACCAAGGAGAAATTTAATAAAGCCCAGGAGCCGTCCATGTTTATCCGGGAGTTTCTGGGAAGCAAAAAAAAGAAGCAGCAGGAAAGAAACTGAAAAAAGGCAGCAG